>NZ_DAINNK010000015.1:0-70927 GCF_036735925.1 Povalibacter sp. | reverse complement strand
GCCGGCTGAAGCCGGCCCCACAGGCAGAGCGCAGAACCCTTAAAGCGTCGCTTCGCGACTCAGCACATCCTGAATCGTCACGCCGACTTCCGGAATGCCGCCGAACACGGTGCCGAGCCGGTTGTTGCGCACATGATCGAGTGCCACCTGCGTCGCCTCCGGCGGCAGCGGCACGAAGCCGACTTCCTGCACCAGCTTCGGTCCTTCGGTCAGGTAGAACTCGATGAACTTGCGCACTTCCGGCCGCTGCAGCGACGACTCCTTCACATAGATGAAGAGCGGTCGCGACAGGGGCTGGTAGCTGCCGTCGATCACGGTGTCGATGTCCGGCAGCACGCCCCCGCCGCCGTCGGGACGTTCGATCGGCACGGCGCGCATGCGGTCCTTGTGGCCCGCGTAGTACGCGAAGCCGAAGTAGCCGAGCGCGTTCTTGTTGTTCTCCACGCCCTGCACCAGCACGTTGTCGTCCTCGCTCGCGGTGTAGTCGCCGCGGCTCGCCTTCGCCTTGTGCGCCACGGCTTCGGTGAAGTAGTCGAACGTGCCGGAATCCGCGCCCGGTCCGAACAGCATCAAGCGCGTCTGCGGCCATTCCGCACGCACCTGGTTCCAGGTCGTGATCTGGCCCTGTGCGGCCGGTTCCCACATCTTCTTGAGATCGTCGATGGTGAGCGACTTCACCCAGTCATTGGCCGGGTTGACGACGATGGTGATGGCATCGAACGCGATCGGCAGTTCGAGGTACTTGATGCCGGCGGCGCGGCACTTCTCCATTTCCTCGGTGAGGATCGGTCGCGACGCATTCGCGACATCGGTTTCGCCGCGGCAGAGTTTCTTGAAGCCGCCGCCGGTGCCGGACAGCCCGACGGTCACGCGCACGCGCGAATTGCCGGCGAGCTGGAATTCCTCCGCGACCGCTTCGGCAATCGGAAACACGGTGCTGGAGCCGTCGATGCGGATGACGGACATGTCGTCGCTGCTGCCCGAACCGCCGCAAGCGGCGAGCGCGATGGCGCCGAGCGTCAGTCCGATCCATCGGGTCAATGCAGGTGCTACGGTCATGACGACGCCTCTGGGCATTTTGCGAGGCGTCGATTCTATGGGCGGATGTGGCGCGTGGCGACAGCGGGATTTGCTCAATCCCCGGACGACAGGCTGCCACCGTCAGGCGCCGAGACCCTCGCCTCGGCGCCCGTGCTCGCAGCGAACGTGATCAGGCTTGTGCCGGCGCCGTCGCGACCGGGACGGTTGCGATCGACGTACCCGGCGCAGCGGTCTTCACCAGTCCTGCGAGTCCGTCGCCCGACAGTCCCACTTCCTTGATGAGCTGATCGACCACCGGTGCGTAGGCGCGGTACTTCAGTGCTGCGCCGACGGCCTGTTCGGCGAGATTCCCGCCGCTGCCGCCGGGCACGCCGTCGCCTGCCTGAGCGTTGGCGGCGCCGGTGTTGAGACCATCGACCTGCATGATGCGGATGGAGTCGATGTTCTGCATCGGCTTGACCGCCTGCTCGATGATCCGCGGCAGGCCCTGGATCAGCGCCAGCTTCTCCTGCAGCGAGATCTGCGCATTCGAGAGCATGTTGATGGCTTCGTTCAGCGCGCGCTTGCCCGCGGCTTCCGCTTCGTAGTTCTCGCGGTTGGCCTTCGCCAGCGTGCGGATCGCATCGGCCTTCGCCTCCGAGGCTTCCTTCTCGGCGAATGCCGAGACCTTCACGCCGATGGCCTGGCGTTCGGCTTCCTGCGAGGCGAGCACGAGCGTCACCTGCTTCTCGCGTTCGGCCCGGGCGACTTCCTCGGCCGTCTTCACCGCCTGTTCCGACTTCACGGCCTCGGCGAGCGCGAGGTTGGCGCTGGCTTCCGCCTTCGACTGTTCCTCGGACTTCTGCGCGATCGAGATCGACTTGTTCTGCTCGGCGATCTGCGTGGCGCGTTGCTGTTCGATCGACGCGATCTGCACTTCGCGTTCGGCTTCGACTTCGCGCTGGCGCACGGCCTGCTGTTTGGCGACCTCGGCTTCGCGGATCTGGCGCTGCGAGACGATCTTCGCTTCCTCGGCCTCGCGGGTCTTCTCGGCCTGCACTTTCGCGACCGTGGCGGCCTGCTCGGCCTCTCGTCCGGCCACTTCCTGCATCTGCGCCAGTTCGGCGAAGCGCTTCTGACGATCGATTTCGAGCTGGAGCTGCTTCGCCTCGAAGTTCTTCTTGGAGATGGCGACCGTCGTGTCCTGCTCGATCTCGTTGCGTTCGCGGCTGCGCTGCTGCGTCTGTTCGGTCAGGCGCGTCAGGCCTTCGGCGTCGAAGGCATTGTTCGGATCGAAGAACTGCATCGGCGTCTGATCGATGCGCGTGAGCGACACGCTTTCCAGCTCCAGGCCGTTCTTGAGCAGATCCTCGCTCACCGCGTTCTGCACGCCCTGGATGAAGTCCTGACGCTTGTCGAGCAGCTCCTGCATGGTCATCGACACGGCGGTGGTGCGCAGCGAGTCGACGAACTTGTCTTCCACCAGGGCCGACAGCTCTCCGGGGTCCATCGTGCGCTGGCCGAGCGTCTGTGCGGCATTGGCGATGCCTTCCTTGGTGGGCACCACGCGCACGAAGAAGGCCACGACCACGTCGACGCGCATGCGGTCCTTCGTGAACAGCGAGTCCTTGCCGAAGCGCGTTACCTCGAGCTTGAGCGTGTTCATGTTCACGAGAATGATTTCATGGAACACCGGGAACACGATCGCGCCGCCATCCATCACCACCTTCTGGCCGCCCAGGCCGGTGCGCACGAACGAGCGTTCCTTCGACGAGCGGCGATACAGGCGCGAGAAAATGATTCCCACCACCAGCAGCGCCACGAAGGCAATGGTTGCAAGAATCAGGTTGTCCATCATCATCGAGGTGGTCATCCGTTTGTCTCCCGAAAATCCCAAGGGCAGGTGAAGTGCGCAGTTTCAGATGAGGTCGGGCCAGGGATTCGCGACCCCCGCGAAGCGGCTGCCGGAAATCCGCCGTTTCAGCAGAATCCGCTCGCCGTTTCCGAACGTCGCATCCTCGGCCTCCGGCTCGACCATGACGTAGAGGTTCTGGCCGTGTTCGTTCTGCACCCGCGCCTGGGCCGGATAGCCGTGACGCGCCGTGCCGGCGACGATCGTCGCGACGCGGCCGATCAGCGATTCGAAAGACACGGCGTACGTCTGGTCCGTGGGAATCAGGCGTGCGAGGCCGGCGCCAAGAATGCGGACCACCGGCAGGGTGGCGAAGAGGGCGAGGGGTACCGAAATCAGCGGCGGTATCCACAGGCCGATGATCCGATGCACCACCATGTTGAGTGCGAAGCCGGTGACGGCGAATCCCGCCAGGAACAGCACCAGCAACACCAGCAGCGGCACGCGTCCGACGTGCAGCCAGCCCAGCACCCTGTCGAAGGGTCCGTCGATGTGGTCCCAGGGATCGGGCAGCGCGTTCTGCAGCCATTCGGAAAGATTGGCGCCGATGACCATCGCGATGCCTTCGACGATGGCGATGAGCAACATCAGGAACGTTGCCACCGTGAACGGCCATGTTTCTGCAGCGAACAGCATGATGTTCTTCTCCTTGCGTTTACGCGCTCGCCAATACGTCCATCTCAGCTCGCGCCTATTGAACTGGGGCGTACGGGGTTCAGCAAGAAGCTGCCGGTGAATGGCCAGCGGGCACCGGTGGAAGGGTGGAGAAGGTTCTGTTCCCGTTTCCGGCGCTGGAGTCCGGTTGCTGCGGCAGTCGCCCTCCCCGACAATGCGGCCCCGCTTCTCCAACTCGCTGGATGCATGTCCCGCAAAACCTCCCTGGAAATCTCATCGCGCGTCGCCTCGACGAAGCTGACGCCCGAGCAGGAACGATTCAATTTTCTGATTGCGCAGATCGAGAAGGCGCGCGCGACGCTGGCGGAGTGGGAGGCGGCCGTTGCAGCGTTCCGCCAGACGCGGTTGCAGAAGCTGCAGCCGCTGCACGATTCGCTCAGCCGCGCCTGCAGGGAAAGCGTGTTCGCGGTGGATCGCCTGCTCGACCAGACGGGGTGGTCGCGCGTCGAGCGCGCCGAACTGCGGGAGATTCTGCGCGGTACGGCCGACGTGCTGCTCGAAGCGAATGGCGCGGACGCGGAGATCAAGGCGCTGTACGACAAGCACAGCGAGGTGGACTTCGATACGTCCAGGCAGGACGAACTGCAGCAACTGAAGGCGGAGGCCGAGGAATTCACCGGTCTGGATCTCGGCGACGATGACGGAATCCTTTCGGAGGAGGACCTGGTCGAGCGCATGTACCGGGAGATGGCGGCAAGAGAAGCGGCGGATGCGGCGCGGGAGGATGCGAAGGCGCAACGTCGCCGCGAATCGGCGACGAAACGACGCGGCGAAGACAGTGCGCAGCTGGCCCGGCAGTCGCTGCGCGAGATCTACCGGCGACTGGCGAGCGCCGTGCATCCGGATCGCGAGCCCGATCCGGTACGCCGCGAAGAGAAGAATGTGCTGATGCAGCGGATCAATCAGGCCTATGCCGCGAACGATCTGCTGACGCTGTTCGAGGCGCAGATGCAGATCGAGCAGCTCGATGCCGGCGCCATCGCGAAGATCGGCCAGCAGCGCCTGCGGCAGTACAACAGACTGCTCGCCGAACAGCTCAGCAAGGCGAAGGAAACGCTCAGGGAGGCGAAAGTCGCCTTCGTGATGGATCATGGACTGGAGCAGCACGGCGATGCCCAGCCGCAGAAGCTGCTTCACGTGATCCAGGGACAGGCGCGGCGCCTGCGGGCGGAGATCGCGCGGCAGGAGCAGTTTCTGCGCGTGCTTGCCAGCAAGGCCTCGACGCGGCGCTGGCTGAAGCAGCAGCGCCGGTTCGCGTATGGGGATGATGACGATTGAGGCGCGGCGGCAGATCGTTCCTTCCTGTGGGGCCGGCTTCAGCCGGCCTCTGACTGTAGGTCAGGCTTCAGCCTGACTGCGAAAAGGCCGGCTGAAGCCGGCCCCACAGCGGCTCAGAACCGGTACTTGATCCCCGCGCGCAACGTGCGCGGTTCCACCGCACGACTCATCCGTCCGGCGACCGCCTCGCCCGGCGGATCGAGGCCGGCGACGTTGGATTCGTAGTAGTACACGATGTCCTTGCCGTCGCTGTCGAAGACATTCAGCAGCTCGGCGTAGACCACGAATTTCCCGGGCTTCCATGCGCCGCGCAGATTCACGGTCGTTTCCGGATCGGCGCGCAGCGAATCGTCTTCGACCAGCGGATATTCGCCGAGATAGCGCACGCGCAGGCTCGCTTCCCACAGATCCCGCACGGCGGAGATGCCGAACTCGCCGGCGTTCTCGACGGCGCCGGGCACGTATTCGGCGCCGGGACTGTCGACGTAGCGCGCGCGGCTGCCGGTCCACACCGCATCGAGGGCGAGCCAGTCGAGCGGACGCCAGAAGCCGACGAGTTCGTAGCCGCGCCGTTCGGTGCCCGGGCCCGGTTCGACGGAATTGGAATCGCCGACGAACTTCAGTTCGCTGTCGAGATCGAGCCACCAGTACGTGGCGGACAGTCGCAGCGAGCCGTGTTCATAGCGCAGGCCCGCTTCCTGTCCTTCGCCCTTGCTGATGCCCGCGACCGGCGTGAGGGTGTTGACCACGCCGCGCGCATCGTTGGAGTGGAAGCCTTTGCCCCAGTTCGCGTACACCTCGACGGTGTCGGTGAGTGTCCATGCGGCGCCGAGCTTTGGCGAAGCGGCGCTGTCGTCCGCGCTGCCGGCATCGAGGCCATCCATGCGCGCCTTGACGTCGAAGTCGAAGTAATCGCCGCGCAGGCCGCCGATGACCCGCAGTTTCTCGATCGGCTGCCAGGTCGCTTCGCCGTAGATACCCAGCGAACCTTCGGTGACGGCGTGCCGGGCGATCTGTTCGACGAACTCGCCGGCCTCCGTGTGATTCAGGCCGACATTGCCGATGTCGTCGTAGCGCAGTTCGGCGCCGGCGGTGAGCGCGAGCGTCGAAGAGATTTCGAAGTTGCGTTCGTACAGGCCGCCGGCGATCCAGCGGCGATCGAACTGGTCGATCTGGTAGTCGTACGTCGGGTTCGAGAGCATGTGCCAGTCGTAGTACTGCGCGTAGGCGGAGGCACGCCAGTCGGTGCCGGTGAGTTTCGCGGAGCCGATCCAGCGCAGCGTTTCGCCGACCGCGGTCGGATCGAGCGCGCAGAACTCGTCGCGACATACGTTGGTGCCGATGGCGCGTTCGGGAATCTGCTCGGTCGGATCCCACTCGGCGTGATAGCCGGAGACACTCAGTTCGAGCGCGCCGAGCGCGGTATCGCGTGCGTACTTGCCCCAGATCGATTCGTGCCTGAGATCTTCCGGCAGTTGCCACGGACCGTCGTAGGTCTTGAGCTGCCCCATGAACGTGAATGTGCCTTCGCCCGCATCGAACGAGCCGCCGCCGGCGAGCCGTCGCCAGTCGTGGCTGCCCGTCTCGGCCGACAGGAAGGGATCGATGTGATTCACGGTGGTCATGAAGGCCGACCCCGCCATCGAGAAGTCGCCGGCGTTGGCGCGGTAGGTGCCCTTGCGATAGTCGATGCGGTCGACCGTTTCGGCGATCAGGCCGTTGAGATCGAGATAGCCCTGGCCGTGGCCGTGCGTGCGCATGTTCATCGGCACGCCGTCGATGTAGGTGGTGAAGTCGGTGCCGTGATCCAGATTGAAGCCGCGCAGGAAGTACTGGTTGGCCTTGCCGCTGCCCGAATGCTGCGCAGCGATCAGGCCGGGGACGACTTCCAGCAGTTCGGCAACGCGCAGCAGCGGCCGCACCGACAGGTCGGCGCCGCCCACCGCGCCTTCGCTGGACGCATCGGCCTTGCCGATCAAGGCCTCGCCGCGCGCGAAGACGACGACCTCGTCGAGGATTTCATTGTCGTCGGCCGCGAGAGCAACGGAGGTGAGGGCGAGGGCGGAACCGGCAAACAGGCCGCAGCGCAGTGTCGTGCGCCGGAAGGACGAACGTGTCATGGGCGAGATCTCCAGGGGAACGCCTTCGAGACTCGCATGACTTCGGCCGAATTCAACGTTACTGGAGGTTACGCAACGGTTAACGCCGGGCTGATCGGCCACAGTTCTTCACGGCGCCGTGCGCTTTCCTGACATCCGCTACCGGTTTGTGACCGCGTGCATGGCTGCGAGGATCAGCGGCGTGGTGAGCGCGGCCAGCGCCGTCGACAGGACCAGGCTGCTGGCAATCGGCCCCTGCAGCACCTGGAACTGCATGGCCATGAGATAGACATTGGCGCCCACGGCCATCGAGGCCAGCAGCACGACCGCCTGCAGTTCCAGCGGCGGCAGTCCGAGCAGCAGGCCGATGATCCAGACCGCGCACGGCTGCACGAACAGCTTGAGGGTCGTGACCGCGACCGACAGCTGCCAGTCGCGCTTGATCCCGTACTCGGCGAGTCCCATGCCGAGGACCAGCAGGGCCGCCGGCGCTGCCAGATCGGCGAGGCCGTCCAGCATCCAGTGGACCGGGCCTGGGAGCGACCAGCCCGAGAGTCCGAACAGCGTGCCCGCGACGATCCCGGCCACGACCGGATTGGTGATGACACCCAGCGCCATCTTGCCGAAGCCCGCGATCGAGAAGGAGCCATGCCGGGCCCACTCGACCGAGACGCTCACCAGCGTCCAGAGCGTCAGGGCATTGAAGACGATGACCAGCGCCACGGCCGGAACCGCTCCTTCGCCGAGCGTCATTTTGGCGATCGGTAGTCCCAGCAGCACGTTGTTGGAGAAGATGCCGCCGAGCGCGAACACGGACTGCGAGACGCCGTCGAGCCGGAATGCCCAGGCTCCCACCATCCGCCCGATGGCGAACACCACGAAACAGCCGCCGAAGAATGCAATCAGCAATCGCGCATCGACCGGCGGCACGCCGTGCAGATCGCTCATCAGCCGGAACAGCATCGCCGGCAGGATCACGGCAAAGACGATCTTCGAGGCGAGGCTGGTCCACCGCGGCTGCCAGCATCGCCACGCGCCGATCATGAAGCCGATCAGGACGATGACGAACAGCGGTGCGGAAAGCAGGAAGTAGTGCCAGGCGGAGGACAGCATCGAGAAACGACGTGGAGTGGGGAGCGGTAAAGACCCGTGGGCCCTTCCGCGTGTAGAGTGTAATGGTCCCGCCGACCTTCCCGTTACTCCACCTATACAACGGTTCAGTCATGACTACCGCCTACGACTTCGAAGCGAAATCGCTGAATGGCAAACCCGTGCAGTTGCAGGATTTCAGGGGCAAGGCCCTGCTCATCGTCAATACCGCGAGCAAGTGCGGCTTCACGCCGCAGTACCAGGGCCTGGAGGAGGTTTACAAACGCTTTCGCGATCGCGGCCTGATCGTGCTCGGCTTTCCCTGCAACCAGTTCGGCTCGCAGGAACCCGGCAGCGCCGACGAGATCGGCGCCTTCTGCGAAAAGAACTACGGCGTCAGTTTCCCGATCTTCGAGAAGATCGACGTCAACGGCGACGCCGCGCACCCGCTCTACCAATGGTTGAAGGACGAAGCGCCCGGCGTGCTGGGCAGCAAGGGCATCAAATGGAACTTCACCAAGTTCCTGGTAGATCGCACGGGCCAGGTGACATCGCGCTATGCGCCGACGACGAAGCCCGAGGATCTGGCGGGGGATATCGAGAAGGTGCTGGGATGAGGAGATGAACTCTCCCGCCGGATTCCTTCTGTGGGGCCGGCTTCAGCCGGCCTGGAACTGGTCAGGCTGAAGCCTGACCTACAGGAAGAAGGCCGGCTGAAGCCGGCCCCACAGAAAGCGGACTCAGTGTCGCGCCGATGACTGCGAATGCTCGCCGCCCGGCCGCGAGATTCCGCACAACGCTTCGCCGGCTTCGTCCTGCGCGCTTTCGTCGACGGCGAGATCGCCGAGCGACAGGATGCCCACCAGGCGCTTGCTGCGATTGACGACGGGCAGGCGGCGCACACGGATGTCGGCCATGTTGCGCGTGACTTCTTCGACCGACTGGTCGTCGTAGCAGTACTTCACGTCGGTTGACATGACATCGCGGATCGGCGTCTGCGGTCCGCGTCCTTCCGAGATCGCGCGCACCGCGATGTCGCGATCCGTGATCATGCCGACCATCTTGTCGTTCTCTTCGACGGGCAGGCAGCCGATATCCAGTTCTGCCATCAGATGCGCGGCTTCGCGGATCGTCTGGTCGGGACGCACGAGACGCACGTCGCGGGTCATGGCTTCTTTGACTTTCATGTTCATCTCCCGAAATTGGGTTCCCGGACTGAACTCATGACGGAGCAGCGGGTTCCCGCGCGCAGCGGGACGCAAGGCAGACTACGCCGCGTCGCTCGCGGGCAAAGTCGCACATGTACGTGTCTGGCTGCGCCGACCCGGCATTTGCCGATCTTCCTTTATGCGGTCTTTTGCGGCCTCTGTTTCCTAGGCCACCGCCGCCGTTCTCGCTTCGACCGCAATGCTGCGATCGCGGCCCTGGCGTTTTGCGGTGTAGAGCGCGCCGTCGGCGAGGCGCACGATGGCGTCGTAGGATGAGGCGATGCTGGGAATCTGGGTCGCGGCGCCGACGCTTACGCTGACGCGCGTGCAGTCGCAGGATTCGTGGGGAATGCCGAGTGCGGCGACTTCGGCAACGATGCGCCGCGCGATCTCGTCGGCTTCGCCGTGGGTGCGGTCGAACACCACCGCGATGATCTCTTCGCCGCCGTAACGCGCCACGAAATCTCCGGCGCGCGTGCCCACGGCGGATCGCACTGCGCTCGCCACGTGGCGCAGGCACTCGTCGCCGGCCTGGTGGCCATAGTGATCGTTGTAGAGCTTGAAGTGATCGACGTCGATCATGAACACCGTCACTGCGCGCTGCTCGGAAACGGCGCGGCGCCAGGTATCGCGCACGCGGGATTCGAAGGTCTGGCGGTTCAGCAGGCGGGTCAGGCCATCGAGTTCGGCGATCTCGACCAGCAGCCTGCGTTCGAGGAACGACGTGCGGTTCGCGTGTTCGAGTGCGTAGGCGCCGGCGGTGCCGATGATGATCGCGCACACCAGGGCGAACGACAGGTACGTGGCGACTTCCGGACGCATGAGGCCGGCGAAACCGGCGGCCATGAGCGCGGCCAGGATGACGACGTTGGTGCGCAGGGCCTGCACGAGTCGCATGCCGAGCATGAAGAATACGAAGAACGCCACCAGCAGGATGCGTGCACCCACGAGCGCGGTGTGGTCGGGCTGCGCATAGCTCGCCAGCAGGATCGTGCCGATGCCGAACAGTGCGGCACCGACCTGGACCGTGCGTTCGTACCAGCGCGTGTAGAACGGCTGATAGGTGGCGAGCAGCGCGACCGCCAGCACCGGAAACTGCAGGCCGAAGCGCACGACGTCGGGAATCACGTTGTGCGCGTGGATCACCCAGTGATCGATGATCGCGAAGCCGATGCTCGTGCCGACGGCGACATACACGCACATGCGGATCCAGCGCAGCGCATTGCGCCGATAGTCGGTGCGGAATTCGCTCTCGAGCGGTTCGGGAAAGCGCAGGCGTCCGTAGCCTTGCGCGAGGACGCGCGACACCAGCGATTCTTCGTTCTGCGATGGAGCTGCGGACGGCATCAGGCGAATGGACCGGTTTTCCCTGTTCGAACAAGCGCAGCACGAGACTGTCGCGGATTGTGCGGTCTGGCCGGCGATTCCGGCAAGCCGCGCCGGCCATTTTCGCGTTATGTGAGCATGTGTTTTCTCAACGTCGCGAGCGTGTCGTCGCCGATGCGTACCGAGGTACTAAGGTAGCCGTCGATGCCGTCGTACTTCCGGTCGATGCAATCGAACGCCGCCTGCAGGTACGTCGCATCGGCTGCGAACAGCACGCGCCGCATGTCCTCCGGCATTGCCAGCAGCGGCTGATGTGCATCGCCGAGACCGAGCTGGCCCTGGCGCGTCACGATGAACTGTTCGAAGTCGCCGGCGCGGTTGGTGATCAGGTAGTCCTCGATGATGGTTTCACGCGCGACGCCGAGCGCGCTCAGCAGGACCGCAATGGCGAGACCGGTGCGATCCTTGCCCGCCGAGCAGTGCACTACGACCGGCGCCTTGCCGGTCGCGATGCATTCGAACAGTCCGCGGATGCGTGGCGCCATCCACGCCGGTAGCGCGCGATAGAGCTCCAGCATCGATTCGTACATGCCCGCCGCATCGCGCGTTCGCTGCGCGGCGAAGCCGCGGATGGTCGGTGCGTTGCCATCCTCCCAGATCATCGGGACCACGGCGGCGTCCGGCCAGCGCGTGGGCTCGCGCGCGCGTTCTTCGTCCCGACGCAGATCGCAGATCGCGCGCACGCCGAGCTGCAGCAGCGATGGATGGTCCTGGTCGGTGAAATAACTCAGCACGCCGGTGCGATATACCTGTCCCCAGCGCACCTGGCGGCCGTTCATGGCGGCGTAGCCGCCGATGTCGCGGAAATTGCAGGCGCCCTCGAACTCGAGGAGTCGCGGAGGAACGGATTCGGTACTGATCGATGCGGTCATGCAGACCCCGGAAAATCCGGCGGCGATTCTCGCATGGCCCTTTAGTATTTTCTTAGCATTCCCGTAGTCCGCTTTTAGCAATCCCGACGTGCGGATCTGCCTACGATCTCTCATGGCCGCAGTTCGCGGCGTTCACTCTGACGGAGATCGATCATGGCTGCTGTTCTTCAGGCTGCGTTGCCCGACGCCGACATGGCTTCGCGCTACAACATCTATCGCATCATTCACAAAGGCCTGCGCGGCTTCATGAGCGATACGTTGCTGCGCATCGGGCGCATGGATGCGAACGACGACTGCGAGCGCGCCCAGGCGCTCGAACAGTTGCGCGGACTGCTGGCGATGTGCCTGGGACATCTGCAGCACGAGAATGATTTCCTGCATCCGGCGATCGAAGCGGCAACGACCGGCGGTGCGAATCACACGGCCGCGGATCACGTCGGCCATGTCGCGGCCATCCGCGCACTGGAAGACCAGGTCGCACACATCGAGTCGGCGCAGCCGCAGCAGCGTTCGCAGCTCGCCACCGAGCTGTACCTCGAACTCGGCCTGTTCGTGGCGGAGAATTTCGAGCACATGGCCTTCGAGGAGACGAGCAATCACGCGCTCCTGGTGAGCGGGTACGGCGATCAGGAACTGATCGATCTCGAACATCGCATCGTGGCTTCGATGACGCCGGAGCAATCGATGGCGGGACTGCGCTGGATGCTGCCGCACATCAATGCGGACGAGCGTGCCTTCATGCTCGGCGGCATGAAGCGCGCCGCGCCGCCGCAAGTGTTCGAGGGCGTGCTCGGCCTCGCGCGCGAACTGCTGTCGCAGCGCGACTTCTACAAGCTGGAACGGGCGCTGGCGTAAATGTTCGTTGCGCTGGGAATGATCAGGAAGCCTCCAGCAGCTGCAACGGCCGGCTCACCCGCAGGCGGAAACGGCCGCGACCGGTCTTCTCGATGCCCAGGCACGGACAGCGTTCCGCGAGTCGCCGCTGCAGCAGGATCAGGCGCGCTTCCAGATTGCTGGACAGATCCGGCAGCGGCAGCGTCGGATCGAGCCGCAGTTCGCGATTGGTGAATTCCTGGCGCGACTTCCCGGTGTAGTCGCGCAGCAGCTTCCAGAGAATCGCGCCGGCGACGCCCTTGATGAGGTAGTCGTCGTCGACGAAGAGCGTGTCGTCGGCCGGGTAGTGACGGATCGCCATGGTCGCGCCCTGTGGCGCGGGCTCGTGACGTTTCGCGCGCGGCCGTTCGGTGCTGGCGGCGGCGGTCTGGCCGAGCATCCAGGCGGCAAGACCCAGGTGCTGAGCCATCGTGACCACGGCATCTTCTTCGTCGTAGCCGAACTGCGATTCCGCGGGATGCTCGAGATACAGCACGCCGAGCAACTGCCCGCGGGCGGTGATGGGAACGGCGAGTTGGCTGCCGGGCGCCGGCAGTCCCGGCGAAGGGATTTCCGCTTCGAGGCGATCGGCGAGCTGGCTGGCGCGAACGCTGTCGCGCGCTGCACGGCTGTAGGTGTACTCGGAGGTCGCGTGCGTCACGCGGATGGAGGTGAGTGCGCTCGCTGCCACGCCGATCACGCCCTGGCCGAGCTGGATTTCCGAACCGACGCCCGACTGCGCATACCCGCGACTCGCGACCAGATACAGCCGTTCGCCGCTTTCGTCGAGCCAATGAATCATCGAGTGCGCGATGCGCAGCTGCGCTTCGATCGCGGCGAGCGCGCCATCGAGCAGATCGCTCAGTTCGGTCCAGCGCTGCGTTGCTTCGGCAAAGCTGCGCACGGCCGCGAGCAGACTGCGTCGCGGCGGCGTCGGCAGCACCGTCTGACCGGCCACCGCGGACACTGCCGTGACGCGATAGACATCGGCGCCCTGCAGCTTGAATACGCCGGCCATGCCGGTGTGCGAAGCGATGCCCGCGAGCTTCGCCTTCATGTTCTCGAACAGCGGACCTTCCTTCTCGGTGCGCAGGTAACGCGCGTGCAGACGGTAGCGGGCCGCAGTCAGCGGATGGACCACCATCAGCGTCGCGACGGGATTCGCCAGGATGTTCTGGCGTGTCTTGTTGAAGAACTGGAACGAGAGCGCGACGTGATCGTCGTCGACGAAGTGCACCTGCGACACGAAGCTGCCGTTCGGATTGCCCTCCAGGTCGCAGGTGGCGATGACGGCGGGAACCTGTCCGTCGAGACAGTCGCGGATGCCGGCGAGCGTGATCGTCATAGCCGCTCGCCCGCCGCCGGTCCCGGCGTCTGCTGGAAGGCATCGGTCGGCGTGAATTCGATCGCGACTTCATCGCCGGGCGAGGCGAGGAACGCCGCGCTGAACTCGTGCGAAAAACCGAGCGGTTCGATGCAGGCGGCGAACGCCGTGGCTGCGGTCGCGATCGCGGCGAGATCGTCCGCGTTCACCAGGTCGATGCGCGCGTCGCGACTCTTGAACTGCAAGGTCCGATGCGTTCGCGGCACGGTGAAGGTGGCCGAGATCATGCCGGTCGAGCGGATGTCGCCGAGAAAGTCGCCGGCCTGAAGCTGGGACACGAACACGCGCACACGAACCCGGCCGGCATCGCGCAGCACGCGGCATCCCTTTGCGCGCGACGTCGAAGGCACCAGTGCGGCATTGCGCGAAGCGAGCGTGATCGAGATGCCGCCTGTCAGGAAGGCGACGAGGTCATCATCGAATTGCACGGAGGCGATCTTCTTGATTGTGTGATCGCCATGGTGCCTGCGCGGCCACGGCGTTGCCAGCAGCCCGGTTTCTTCCTTTGTAGGTCAGGCTTCAGCCTGACTTCTGATAAAGAGGCCGGCTGAAGCCGGCCCCACAGGAAGAGGAGGGGATTGCTCAGAACGTCGGCAGTGTCGGCGCGCGATACGGGTCCGACGCATCCGGCGGCGTGTTGCCGATGAACTGCGCCTGGTCCGGCGGAATCGGCGCCAGGATGCGCCAGGCCTGCGTGGGATGCGCGAGCGCCCAGAAGGGGGAGAAGATTCCCGCGCTCACCAGCGGCGAGCTGATCACGGGCGTATTGGGCACGGGGGCGCGACGACGCAATCCTTCCACTTCCACTTCTTCGATCGTGTCCGGATCGCGTATGCCGGCGAGGATCCGGTTGATCTGTTCCTGCGTGAAGATCCGGGTGATGTCGGGCAGTTTCAGGTCGAGCGGCTTTGCGGCCGTCTTTTCCGGTTCCGCGGCTGCAGCGGCGAAGCAGGCCAGCAGAAGCATCGTGGCGACGCAGGGACGCATGATTCGCACTCCGTGAAACACCGACAGTTCTTTATATAGCTCAGAGCGGGCGGTTCGTGAATTCGTTCCATCCGCTCCTCTACACTCGCCGGCATGAATGCATCGAACCAGCGCGGCGCGCTTTCGCATATCCGTGTCCTCGACATGAGCCGGGTGCTGGCCGGCCCGTGGGCGGGGCAGATCTTCGCCGACCTCGGCGCCGACGTGATCAAGATCGAACGGCCGGGCAGCGGCGACGACACCCGCGGCTGGGGTCCGCCCTATCTCAAGGACCGCGACGGAAACGATACGCACGAGGCCGCTTATTTCCTTGCGGCCAATCGCGGCAAGAAGTCGGTCGCGCTGGATATCGCGAAGCCCGAAGGCCAGCACCTGCTGCGCCAGCTCGCCGCGCAATCGGACGTGCTGCTCGAGAACTACAAGGCAGGCGATCTGGCGCGCTATGGCCTCGGCTATGAAGATCTCAAAGCCATCAATCCGGGGCTGATCTACTGCTCCATCACCGGCTTCGGCCAGACGGGACCGATGTGTTCGGTGGCCGGATACGACTTCATCATCCAGGGCATCGGCGGCCTGATGAGCATCACGGGCGAGCGCGACGACCTGCCGGGCGGCGGACCGCAGAAAGTCGGCGTCGCAGTCGCCGACATCACGACGGGCCTGTATTCGACGATCGCCGTGCTCGCCGCACTGGCGCATCGCACGCGCACGGGCGAGGGCCAGTACATCGACATGGCGCTGCTCGACGTGCAGGTCGCGACCATCGCCAACATGAACATGAACTACCTGATCTCGGGCAAGGTGCCGCAGCGGCAGGGCAATGCGCACGCCAACATCGTGCCGTACCAGGTCTTTGCGGCGTCCGACGGCGAACTCGTGCTGGCGGTCGGCAACGACAGTCAGTTCGCGAAATTCTGCGACGCGGCGGGCTGCCCGTTCTCGCTGGACGCGCGCTTCCGTCGCAATGCCGATCGCGTGCGCAATCGCGCCGAACTCGTGCCGCTGCTCGAAGACGTGCTGAAGCAGCGCACGGTGGCCGAATGGGTGGCGCTGCTCGAACCGCTGGGCGTGCCGGTCGGGCCGATCAACAACCTGGCACAGGTGTTCGAGCATCCGCAGGTGGTCAGTCGCGGGATGCGTATCGATCTGCCGCATCCGCTGTCGGGCTCGGTGCCGCAGGTGGCGAGTCCGATCAGGATGTCGGCAACGCCGCTGCAGTATTCGGCGGCGCCGCCGACGCTCGGTCAGCACACGCGTGAAGTGCTGCGCGAGCGGCTGGATCTGTCGGAGGAGGAGCTGGAGCGGCTGGCGGCGCGAGGAGTGGTTGGAAGCTAGCGATCTGTTTCTTCCTGTAGGTCAGGCTTCAGCCTGACTCCTTAGAGAGAGGCCGGCTGAAGCCGGCCCCACAGGCAGATCAGACAGATCAGACAGATCAGACAGATCAGACAGATCAGATCAGATCAGACAGATCAGATCAGACAGATCAGATCAGACAGATCAGATCCCCAGAATCGCCTTCGCCTTGCCCAGCGCCTCGACCGATTCCCCATGCTTGCCGGCCTTGTGCAGGGCCTCGCCTTCGGCACGGTATTTCTTGACCTCGGCCAGCTGCTCGGCCGTGAGATTGGGCTGCGCCGCCAGCGCCGCATCGATTTCCTTCATGTCCATCGGGCAGTGACCTGCCAGTGCGACGGACGTGAAGGTGGCGAGCGCGACGGCGAGGAAGACTTTCCGCAGGTTCATGGCGCTTCTCCGTGTGGTTGCCGGGATCGGCAGCGGCATCGTAGGCCGCGACGGAGCAGGAGGCGAGTGCGCCTCGCGACGCACTCGCCCTCCAGGTCAGTACTCCGGATTGCGGTAGTCGACGGCCACCCGGTGCGTCGCAGGCAGGTCCTTGCGGACGCAGTCGGAAATGTCGAAGACCCAGTCGTTCTTCACGCTCTGCTGGGCGGCACGGTCGAGCAGGCGATAGCCGCTGGAGCGTTGCAGTTCGGTGCTCGCGGCGCGGCCGCTGGCATCGATCCTGACGTCGATGTACACGATGCCTTCCTGGCCGCGGATCTGCGACCGGATGGGATAGTGGGTGGGGCTTTCGATCACATGCGGCTGGCAGGTCTCGGTCGCCGCGAAGGCGGGAAGGGACACAAGCGCGCCGGCAATGGCCAGAATTTTCAGCGGAGTGTTCATGGGGGTATCTCTCGGGAGAGGGAAAAAGGGATCCGTCGCAGGAACCGGTTGCGGGGGTCACTGCAATCCGGGCCTGCGACGGCCGACGGGGATGTTGCGTCGCGGCAACGATGCGCCTTGAACTGGCCGGGTTCAGACGCTACATTGAGAAACGCTACAGACCTGTCTGTTTTAAGAGTACGTACAGGTCTGTAGCGTTGTCAAGCCGACATTCCACAGAGAGGTAGACGATGGGCAGACCAGCCGCAGCCAAGCCGGGCGAAGAAGCGCCGGAAAGCGTCCGGGACCGCATCCTGAATACGGCCCGCGAGCTGTTCTATCGCGAAGGCGCCCGCGCCGTCGGGGTGGACATGGTCGTCGCGCAGTCCGGCGTGGCGAAGACCAGCCTCTACCGCTGGTTTCCCTCCAAGGACGCGCTGATTGCGGCGGTGCTGGAACAGGAAGCGCAGGACCGCTGGACCGGCTGGGACCGCAACATCGAACGTGCCGGCCCCACGCCGCGCGAAAAGCTGCGCGCGCAGTTTCAGGGCATCGCGCGCTTCGTGAGCAGCCCGAAATATCGCGGCTGTCCTTTCAGGAACATCACGGTCGAGTTTCCCGATTCCGAGCATCCGGCGCGCAAGATCGCCAGCGGCGTGCAGTTCGAGCTGCAGCGTCGCATCCGCGGACTGGTGGATCAGATGGAGGGTGTGCGCGATCCGGCGGAACTCACCGATCAGCTCGTGCTGCTGGTGGACGGCGCCTTCTCCGTGGCGCAGTGCATGGGCAGCGACGGTCCGCAGAAATACGTCGTCGCCGCGGCCGACGTGCTCATCGACAACCACCTGCGCCCGGCGGGCTGATCGCCCATGAGCTGATCGACCCGATCACTCCTGTGCGATGCCGTGGGTCTCGCGCAGAAAGAACGTCCCGACGATCGCCGTCATCACGCACACGATGACGGGATACCACAGCCCCGAATAGATGTTGCCCGTGTACGCGATGCACGCGAAGGCGATGCTCGGCAGGAAGCCGCCGAACCAGCCGTTGCCCAGGTGATAGGGCAGCGACATCGACGTGTAGCGGATGCGCGCAGGGAACAGTTCCACCAGCCACGCGGCGATCGGGCCGTAGGTCATCACGCCGAAGAGCGAGATCAGGAACAGCAGCGCAAACAGCATCCCGTAGTGGATCTGTGCCGGATCGGCGCTCGCCGGATAGCCGGCATCGGCGAGCGCGGCAGCGAGTTCGCCATGGAACGCCGCATTGCGCGTCCTGAACTCTTCCGTCGACAGCGATGTGCCGTCGAACGAGGCGATCGTGCGCTCGCCCACTTTGACGTAGGCGGTCGTGGCTGCATCCGCAGCTTCGTTCTCATAACCGATGCGCAGGCCGGCGAGTGCGCTCTTCGCCACATCGCAATCGCTCGTGAACAGGGCGCCGCCGACCGGATCGAACTGGAAACTGCAGCGCGCCGGATGCGCAACGACCGTGACAGGCGCCGACGCGTGTGCCGCGGCCACCGCCGGGTTCGCGTAGTGCGTCAGGCCCTTGAAGATCGGAAACAGCGTCAGCGCCGACAGCACGCAGCCGATGATCACCAGCGGCTTGCGGCCGATGCGATCGGAGATCCGTCCGCACAGCATGTAGAACGGCGCCGCCGCCGTGAGCGCCGCGGCGACCAGCAGGTTCGACGTGGACGCATCCACTTTCAGCGTCTGGGTCAGAAACAGATTCATGTAGACCAGCGATACGTAGCCGATCACCGCCTGGCCGGCCATCGCGCCGAACAATGCCTGCAGCACCAGCTTCAGATTGCTCCAGCGTCCGATCGATTCGCGCAGCGGCGCCCGCGACAGCTTGCCTTCGGTGCGCATCTCGTGGAACACCGGCGACTCGTGCAGCTGCAGACGGATGTAGACGGAAATGCCGAGCAGGATGATCGACAGCAGGAACGGCACGCGCCAGCCCCAGGTCTCGAACTCCTCGCCGAGCAGCCAGCGGCAGGCGAGGATCACGAGCAGCGACAGGATCATGCCGCAGGTGGCGGTGATCTGGATCCAGCTCGTGTAGTAGCCGCGCTGTCCCGGCGGCGCGTGTTCGGCGATGTACGTCGCGGCGCCGCCGTATTCGCCGCCGACCGCCAGGCCCTGCAGCAGCCGCAAGGAGATGAGAATGACCGGCGCGGCGATGCCGATATTCGCGTAGGTCGGCAGGATGCCGACGAGCGCCGTGGCCACGCCCATGATGACGATGGTGATGAGGAAGGTGTGCTTGCGTCCCGACAGATCGCCGAGCCGCCCGAAGATCACCGCGCCGAAAGGCCGGACGGCGAAGCCCGCAGCGAAGGCCAGCAGTGCGAAGATGAAGGCCGTCGTCTCGTTGACGCCGGAAAAGAACTGCCTGCCGATGATCGCGGCCAGCGAGCCGTAGAGGTAGAAGTCGTACCACTCGAACAGGGTGCCGAGCGACGAGGCGAAGATGACTTTGCGGTGTGCTTTATCGATGCCCGTGGACTTCGTACCCGCATTCGCGAGGCCGGCCGCCCCTGTTGTCGTATTCATTCATCGCCTCCCCCGGATCGCCGGCAGTAGAGCACAACCCGTCCGGGACGTGCGCCGATACTGACGGATCTCCACATTTGTTCATGGGCGGGAGATGAAGAACCCTCTCCCTGTGGGGCCGGCTTCAGCCGGCCTTGGCAGCAAGAGCCGGCTGAAGCCGGCCCCACAGGAAGAACTCAGGACACCGCCGCCTTCTCCAGCTTCTCCGACTCCTCCAGCCACGCCGACTCCACCTCGTCGAGCTTGCGCTTCAGGGTCTTCTGGGAGTCGAGCAGCTGCAGCAGCCGCGGCTTGTTCTTTTCCTGGTAGACATCCGCATCGGCCAGCGACGATTCGATGCCCGCCAGTTCCGCCTGCAGCTTCGTCATGTCCTTTTCCAGCCGGGCGATCTGGCCGCGCAGGCCGCTCAGACGATTGCGCTGTTCGGCTTCCTCGCGCTTGCGCTGCTTCTTCTGTTCCGCGCTGTTCCCGCCGGGGACGCGTTCTGCGATCTGCTGTTCTTCGACCTGTTCGCGCGTCGTGAACCAGCGCGCGTAGTCGTCGAGGTCGCCGTCGAAGACGCGCGCCCTGCCCTGATCCACCAGCACGAGTTCGTCGGCGACGGCGCGCAGGAGGTGACGATCGTGCGAAACCAGCACCACGGCCGCCTCGAAATCCTGCAGCGCGACGGCGAGTGCCTGGCGCATTTCCAGGTCCAGATGGTTGGTCGGTTCGTCGAGCAGCAGCAGGTTCGGACGCTGATAGCTCACCAGCGCAAGCACGAGTCGCGCCTTCTCGCCGCCGGAAAACGGACCGACGGCCTCGAAGACCCGGTCGCCGCTGAAGCCGAACTTGCCGAGGAAGCTGCGCAGTTCCTGTTCGGTCGCGCGCGCCGCTGCCGGTCCGCCGAGCCGCTTGAGATGCTGCAGCGGCGATTCACTCGCCGAGAGCTGTTCCAGCTGGTGCTGCGCGAAGTAGCCGATGCGCAGATCGCGCGCTTCGGTGCGCTTGCCCGAGCGCGCTTCGAGTTCGCCTGCCAGCAGCTTCATCATCGTCGACTTGCCAGCGCCATTGCGGCCGAGCAGCGCGACGCGGCTGCCGGGCGCGATGGTCATGCCGATGGAGCCGAGGACGGTGCGGTCGCCATAGCCGACGGACTGGTCGTCGAGCGTCAGCAGCGGCTGCGGCAGTTTGTCCGGCGGCAGGAAGGCGAATTCGAATTCCGAATCGACGTGCGCCGGCGCGATGCGTTCCATGCGCTCCAGCGCCTTGATGCGGCTCTGCGCCTGCCGCGCCTTGCTCGCCTTGGCGCGAAAGCGTTCGACGAAGCTCATCATGTGCTTGATCTCGCGCTGCTGGCGCTCGTACATCGACTGCTGCTGCGCGAGCTGTTCGGCGCGCTGTTCCTCGAACCTGGAATAGTTGCCCGTATAGATCTTCGCCGTGCCCTGTTCGATGTGGACGATGCGATCGACGGTGCGGTCGAGGAACTCGCGATCGTGCGCGATCATCAGCAGCGTGCCGGGATAGTTGCGCAGCCATTCTTCGAGCCAGATGACGGCATCGAGATCGAGATGGTTGGTCGGTTCGTCGAGCAGCAGCAGGTCGGAACGGCACATCAGCGCCTTCGCGACGTTGAGCCGTACGCGCCAGCCGCCGGAGAAGGCGCGGATGGGACGATTCTCGTCCTCCGACGAAAAGCCGAGGCCGTGCAGCAGCCGGGCGGCGCGACTGCGCGCGTCGTAGCCGCCCATCGCGGCGTAGCGCGCATGCAGTTCGCCGAGCCGGATGCCGTCGTCGGCTGCCTCGGCGCGCGCAATCGCCTGTTCGGTGGTGCGCAGTTCTTCATCGCCATCCATGACGAATTCGATGGCGCTCTGATCGGTCGCATCGAGTTCCTGCGCAACGTGCGCCAGTACCAGCTGCGACGGACGGTCGAAGCTGCCGGCATCGGGTTGCAGTTCGCCGAGCATCAGCGCCAGCAGACTCGATTTGCCGGTGCCGTTCTTGCCGACGATGCCGACTTTCTCGCCGCGATAGATGGTGAAGGAGGCTTCCTTGATCAGGAGGCGGGTGCCGCGGCGCAGGGACAGGGACGAGAAGGTGAGCATGAAAATTGAGGGGAGGTCGAATGGTGCGTCCCTTCCTCCGCGCAGCGGGGGAAGGACAGGATGGTGGATTGTAGGTCAGGCTTCAGCCTGACTCCCAGAAAGGCCGGCTTGTGACCGAAGGAAATCCCGCGGGAAAGCCGGCCCACAAGCGCTGCCCCCACCCCAACCCTCCCCCGCTTCGCGGAGGAGGGGGCGAGTCAGGCAAACAGCTTGCTGACCTTCGATCGCCCGTTGGACTGGGCCAGCAGCAGGGCGAAGAAGTCATCCGCGCTCATGGCATCGCCGAAAAGGCGACCCTGCGCATAGTGGCAACCGCGGGCACGCAGCAGGTTGAATTGTTCTTCGTTCTCGACGCCTTCGGCCACGACTTCGACTTCGAGCGCCTTGCCCATGTCGATGATGGTGCGGACGATGGTGGCGTCGTCCGGGTTGATGGCCGCGTCGCGTACGAAGGACTGATCGATCTTCAGCGTGTTGATCGGGAACTGCTGCAGCGCGCTCAGCGAGGAATAGCCGGTGCCGAAGTCGTCGATGGACAGGTGCAGGCCCATCGCATACAGCTCGTTCAGCAGCTTGATCGTGCGCGTCGGATCGGCCATCAGGGTGGTTTCGGTGATCTCCAGTTCGAAGCAGGTCGGCGAGACCTCGTGACGGCGGAACACCGAGCGGCAGCGCGTGATGAAGCTCGCCTGACGCAATTGCTTGAGCGAGAGGTTGATCGACACGCGGCCCGGATCCGGAATGCGTTCGGTCCAGCGGCGATAGTCGGAGCACACGCGGTTCAGCACCCATTCGCCGATGCCGAGGATCAGGTTGGTCTCTTCCGCCAGCGGAATGAACTGCGCCGGCGGAATGTCGCCATGACCGGGCAGGCGCCAGCGCAGCAGCGCCTCCGCGCCGACGATGCGGCCATCCTGCAGATCGATCTTCGGCTGGTAGAACATCACCAGCTCGTCGCGTTCGAGCGCGCGACGCAGCTTGCTTCGCAGCATCAGCCGTTCGACCGCCGCCGCATTCATCTCGGGCGAATAGAAGGCGAAGCTGTTGCCACCGTTCTGTTTCGAGTGATACATCGCCGCGTCGGCGTTGCGGATCAGGTCGATGACGTTCTCGGCGTCCTTCGGGCACAGCGCGATGCCGACGCTCGCCGTCAGGAACACTTCCTGTTCGTCGACGTAGTACGCCTTGCCGACTTCCGCCAGCACCATGCGCGCGAGATTCGCCGCCTGCGCGCGTTCATGCTCCGCTTCGCTGAAGCCTTCGATGAACAGGCCGAACTCGTCGCCGGCCAGGCGGCCGACCACCGCTTCGCGCGGCAGGATGCGGGTGAGACGTTCGGTGAGCACTTCGAGCGTGCGGTCGCCGGCCGCATGGCCGAACGTGTCGTTGATCTCCTTGAACCGGTCCATGTCCAGGTAGAGCAGCACGATGCCGCGATCGGTCTTGCGCGCCCGCGCAATGGCCTGCTGCAGCATGTGCTGGAACTGCATGCGGTTCGGCACCTTCGTCAGCGCGTCGTAGCGGGCGAGGTAGCGGATGCGGCGTTCGGCGCGCTTGCGTTCGGTGATGTTGCGGACGACGTAGATCGTGCCGGCGAACTGCGGATCGTCGGCGGCGATCGGTGCGCCGGAGAGCGATACGGGGATGGTCTGGCCGCTGGCGGTGGCGATGACGGTCTCGCGCGTTTCCACCGCGGACGCTTCGAGCGAAAAGTTCTCGCGCTCGTTGTCGGCGATCAACGTGATGAACGGCTTGCCGACGATGTCCTCTTCGCGATAACCGAACAGGCGCACGGCGGCGTCGTTCGCGCGCGTGATGACGCCGGCGGGCGAGGTCACCAGCACCGCATCGTTCATGCTGTTCAGGACGGTGTTGAGGTAGTCCTTGGTGATGGTGGTCTGACGCAGGTTCTGGCGCATGCGGTCGAGCGCCATTTCCAGGTCCGCCATTTCGTTGCTGCTGGTGATCGCATGCGGGCGCGTGTAGTCGCCTTCGCCGATGCGTTCGGCCGAGCGGATGAGTTCGACGATGGGACGTTCGAGCCGGCGCGCCAGCAGCCAGGCGACCACCGCCATCACGACAGTGATGAGCAACCCGGCGCCGCCGATGATCCACACCCAGTTCCTGAAGTCGCGTTCCTCGACGCTTTCGAGCTGCTCGCGCAGGCCGCGCGCGGAATCGAGCAGCCCGGGCCGGCCGACTTCGAGACGGACGATGCCGTTCGCACCGACGGGTTCTTCGATCCGGCGCCGTTCTTCGCCGACCAGGGCAACGACCCACGGTTCGCTCTTCTGTGCGGCGAAGAGCGTGCTGCCGCCGGTGTCGCTGATGGAGACCGACGTGACGATCGGCGCCGCCAGCAGCGCGTTGCCGAGGAGTTGTGTCTGCGTGCGGTCGGCGTTGCGCAGCGCGGTTTCGAGATCGGCACTGCGCGCCGTCACGAGTGCGCGGCCTTCCTGATCGAGCCGCAGCGACTCGGCAGCGAGCAGGGAACGCTCGCCGTTGGCACCGATGGAAGAGACGGATCGTCGGTATTCCAGATACTCGAGCGACAACAGAATGACTGTGATGCACAGTCCGGCTGCGATCGCGATGCTGAGTAGTCTGGCCTTCAGGCCGTGCGTTCTCAAACTCTGCTCCAGCGCCGTCCATTGTCTAGCGCGTCGAATCTACCGCGTCAGGGCGGCCCCTTCGACGCCGCGATTATTCATTGCCCTGCAGCTGACTTGAATTCGTATTTGACCCCGAAACCTGCCGTTTCGCGCATGGGCCTTTGGTCGCAATGAGCCTGCGACTAAGCTACGCAGGCGCGCACGATCGTTTCCGCTGTTTGCGTCATCATAACGATCTTTTCCGATGGACACGCCATCGCCGCTGCTGAATCGGAACGAGGCGAACCCTGAAGCGCGCGGACTTGTCGGGTTTTTTGACATACTCGTGGCGATGAATGGTTCATCAGTGTCGGAGGTTTGAACACGAATGAATGAGCTCGAACTGACAGGTCGGGCCCGCACGCACGTCGTCGAACTGCAACACCCGCGTTGCGTGCTTCACTACGAGGCCGTCGCATCGTTTCTTTCGATGCGTGACGCAGCGGCCGAGGACGGCATCGATCTGGCGGCGCGTTCGAGCTTCCGCGACTTCGATACGCAGATGCTCATCTGGAATCGCAAGTGGCTGGGCGAACGTCAGCTCTACGATCGCAACAGCCGGCCGGTCGAGCGTTCGAGTCTCGGCGACGATGCAGCGGTGGATACGATCCTGTGCTGGTCCGCGATTCCCGGCGGCAGCCGTCATCACTGGGGCAGCGACGTCGACGTGATCGACGCCGCGGCGATTCCGGAAGGCTACAAGGTCGAACTGGTGCCGGCCGAGTACGCTGCCGACGGAATTTTTTCCCGTCTGAGCGCCTGGCTCGACGCCCACATGAGCCGGTTCGGTTTCTTCCGGCCCTATCGGACGGATCGCGGCGGCGTGAGTCCCGAACCCTGGCATCTGAGTTATGCGCCGGTGTCCGTGCCGGCGCTGGAATCATTGAGCCTGTCGATGCTGCGACAGGTGATCGAGACGAGTCCGATCGAGGGCAGGCCGCAGGTGCTGGCGCGACTGCCGGAGATCTATACCCGCTTCATGCTGTCGATCGATGGGGCGGGGAGAGTGTTCTGACTTCTCTTTCCGTCATGGCTGGCGCGTGGCCCGCATCCGCTCGCGTATCGCGACGACGGTCTTGAGAAACCGCCCCGGCATCCAGCGCTTGAATCGCCACAGCCAGCGCGCCGATCGCGGCAGAACGATGTAGGTGCGGCCCGCGCCCGCCTGCGTGAGAACGTCGTGCGCGACCTGATCGACGGTGTACGTCGAATGCGTCATCGCCTGCTCTGCCTGCTGGCGTCGCTCATCGCTGCCGCGAAATGATTCCAGCAGTCCGCTTCTGAAGAAGGTCGGCATCACGACCGAGACCTGCGTACCGACGGCGCGCAGTTCGCCGCACAGGCTTTCGCTGATCGAGAGCGCAGCGGCCTTCGTGGCGTTGTACGCAATCATTCCCGGTGCCGAAGCGAACGCGGCGGCGCTCGCGACATTGATCAGCAGACCCGAGCCGTTGCGCTGCAGATGCGGAATCGCTGCGCGGCTGCCGTGCACGATGCCCATCAGGTTGATGCCGACGATCCATTGCCAGTCGGCCAGCGGCGTTTCCATCAGCGTGCCGGCGCAGGACACGCCGGCGTTGTTGATCATGAGGTCGAGCCCGTCGTTGCCGGTTGCGAACGTGTTCACCGCCACCGTGAGTTCGTCGGCATGCGTGACGTCGCCGGGATAGGCGAAGACGGAAATGCCGGACCCCGAGAGCGTGCCTTCGACTTCGGTGAGCCGCGAGAGGTTGTGATCGAACAGGCCGAGCGCCCAGCCATCGCGCGCCAGCGCCTGCGTCAATGCGAGCCCCAGCCCGCTGCCGGCGCCGGTGATGAAGGCGCGTTTGCGGGGAAAGCGCGCAGCGAGCTGGGGATACTGCAACGTCATGCGGACCCAAGTAATCGGTGTTGTGCCGGGTGCGCCGCAAGCGTAGCCGCTGCGGTCCGGCTCGACCAGCGCGTCAGAGCAGCAGCCGTTGCGCGAACAGCGTGAGCCACGCCGCCGCGACGCTCAGCAGGATGCCGGGCGTGAACTCGAAACCGAAGTTGCGACCGCCGACGGAAAAGGCGACGACGCACTTGCTGATCGTGTTCACCGAGAAGCCCGTCAGCACCGCGAGCGACGCCAGGTCCAGCGTGACGCTTTCATTCGCCGCGAGCGAGGCGGCGGACACCGCCGATGCATGCGCATCGGCCAGGCCGCTGATGGCGCTGGCCAGCAGCAGACCGCCGCCGCCGAGCCAGCGCGTCAGCAATGCCGAGACGATGAGGGCGGTGCCGATCACCAGCACGAAGACCAGCACCGTCACCGGATTGAACGGGCGACCCGACATGCTCTTGGGATGGCCGGCGTCCTGCGCGCTGCGGAAGGCGAACAGCGCGCCGTAGGCAGCGACCATCAGACCCGCGGCCAGCAGCGGCAGCGCCATGCGCAGCAGCAATGGCCGGCTCACCAGCCCGATGAGGATCGCGATCTGGATGACCGATGCCACCGACGACACGGCCGCGCCTGCGACGGCGCCGCGCCGCAATTCCGGCTGCTCCTTCGCCCGCGCGCCCATGGTTGCGGTCGTCGCGGTGCTGGAGACGAACCCGGCAAAGAAGCCGGCGATCATCAGTCCGACCTTCTCGCCGAGCGTGCGCAGCGCGATGTAACCCAGGCCGTTGATGGCCATGATCGTGACGGCGAGCGCCCACAACTGGCGCGGATTCACTACATCCCAGGGATCGATGGTCGCGTCGGGCGTCAGCGGCAGGATGATGAGCGCGGCTGCCGCCAGCAGCAGGCCGTCGCGGATCTCGATGTTGGTGAGCGTGTTGTGGATCCAGTGATGCAACCGCGTGCGTGCGGCGAGCACGATCACGATCAGCACCGCGAGTCCGGCCGTGAGCTGCGGCTGGCGCATCGCGAGGCCGCCCAGCAGGAAGGTGCTGACCTGCGCGATCTCCGTCGTCATGCCCGGGCTCTGATCGCGCGTGTGCCGGTAGCCCACGGTAACGAGCGCGGCCACGGCCAGTCCGAAGGCGACGAACGTGATTTCCTCGCCGACCAGCAGGCTCAGCGCGCCGGCCAGCGAGGTCAGCGTGAACGTGCGTACGCCGGCGGTGCTGCGTTCCTGCTTGTCGGCATGACTGCGTTCGCGCTCGATGCCGATGAGCAGTCCCGCGCCGGCGGCGACGGCAAGTCCGAGGAGCGTGTGGTCGGTGGCGAGCATCGGATGACGAGGGTCCGGCGTGGCGGAGCGCCAGAATAGGAAGTCGTCGTCGCGATTGGAATATCGACCGGGATCCGGTCGATGGAATCAGCCTTTCCAGGCCTGCTTGATGTGCCCGAGCACCAGCGAGCGGATGTTCTGCACCGGGTTCTTTTCCCAGGTGAAGCAGGGCGGATCACGTCGCAGCATCGGCCAGCTTCCCGTGCGCAGTACCTCGCTCAGATAGTCGAGGTTCGCCTGGATCGCTTCCATGTACGGATTGCGGCCGTTGAAGAGAATGCTCAGGTGCCGGTACAGGCCGGCGAACTCGCCATCGAGCCGCGTGCGGCGGACTTCTTCGACGAACCCTGGCGTCTGGCGCAGCACGTCGAGGCCCGAGCGGTATTTCACTGCCGGGTTGCCCTGCGGATCGCTGGGCATCGCGATGCCGCCGAGCACGAATTCCGGATAGAGCCGGTCGCGACATTTTTCGAGGTAGCAGCGATCCGACATCTGCGCGATGAGATCGCCGGTGCCGACGATGTGGCCGACGATGCGGTCGCGATGATCGTCGAGCCGGATCTGGTCGAACTGCACTTCGTAACCGGTGAAGTGCACGACCTTGGTCGCCACCGGCACCCACTGCGCCATGCCGATGGTCGGCAGGTAGCGGCCGATGAACTGCGCGCTGCGGCCGACGTGCGTCAGCGTGAACTCGGCGCCGTTGCGATGCGTCTGGTCGTCGGTCTGGCGGATGTAGCCGGCGTCATGGAACAGCGCGATCACCACCGCGAGGATGGCGCGCTCCGGTCCGAGCCGTTCCTCGGCGATGTGCGCGCGATCGTAGGCAACGATCAGTCGCGACACGGCGAGCGTGCCGTCGAGCGAATGCTGCAGGTCGTGATAGACGGTGTCGCAGCCGTAGTAGCCGGGGAACTGGCCGTTGAAGAGTCGCTCGAAATCGCGGAAGGCGGTGTCGATGCGATCAAACGGATAGTGCGGCCACTGCTGGCGATAAAGATCACTGACCGCGCGGCGAACGGCTTCCGCCGAACTCACCTGCACGGTGTTGGTGACATCGAAATCGCTGCGCCGGTACTGCATGTATTGAGAGGCCGCCGGCACGTTGAACAGGAACCCTGTGCGCGGCGGATTCGCAGGAGTCTAGCCGCCGGCCAAGGTTTGTCCATGTCGGATAAGTTGCCAGCGGCATCGGCAGAAACCGCCGCAAACCCTGTATTTATGCGGAAAAACTGGATCTGACGATCAGCGGCGCATGATCGGACGGCTTCTCCGGCCGTCGCGGTTCTTTATCTATGTGACACGCGTCACACAATTCCGTATGACGGCGCTGGCTTGTAGGTCAGGCTTCAGCCTGACTCCGAGTAAGAGTCAGGCTGAAGCCTGACCTACAGCCTGACCTACAGTCCGAACACCGGGTCCGACAGCTTCATCTCCGTCACCGGTCCGTACTTGCGCAACCCGTCGCGGATCGCGGCCGCCTGGCCGATGACCACCAGCGTCACGTCGTCGCTGGCAGGGAAACGTTCGCGGATCATCTTCTGCGCGTCCGCATCGCTCACGGCGCCGAGCGCGGCGGCGTAGCCGTCGATGTAGCTGCGATCGAGCGTGTAGAACTCCAGGTCGGCGAGCGCCGCGGCCCATTGATCCGCCGTCTCGTAGGCGAGCGGGAACTGACCCTGCACATAGGCCTTGCCGGAGGCGAGCAGCGCGGCATCGAGCGGTTGCGAATGCAGGCGGTCGAGCACGGCGAAGGCGAGGTCGATGGCTTCGAGGGTCGTGGCGGTCTGGGTGAACGAACTCAGCGCCCACGAACCGGGTTGCGACGGCCGGTCGAAGCGCGAACTCGCGCCGTAGGTCAGGCCGGTGCGGATGCGCAGTTCGCTGTTGAGCATGGAGGTGAAGCGGCCGCCGAACAGCGTGTTGACGACGTCGAGCGGTGCGCGCTCCGCGAACGAACGCGCGACGCCGACATTGCCGGCCCAGAAATACGACTGCACCGAATCCGGCGCGTCGACCAGCAGCACGCGACGGCCGGAAGCCCGCGGCTGCACGGGGATCGCGGCCAGCGGCGCGCCGGCCTTGTGCCAGCCACTGAACGCGCGGCTCAGCGACTGCTTCATGGCCGACGTCTTGAAATCGCCGACGACCGAGACGATCAGCCGGTCGGCACCGAACTGCTGGCGGTAGTGCTGCACGAGCGCCGCATGCGTCACTGCGGCGAGGCCTTTCTCGCTGCCCACGGCGGGCTTGCCGTAGGGATGACCGGCGAACAGCGCCGCTCTGCCGTACAGGCCGCTGAGCGTGCCGAGTTCCGAATCCTTCGCCGCGCGCAGGTATTCGATCTGCCGGTCGCGCACCGAATCGAACTGCGCCTGCGTGAGCTGCGGACGCTGCAGCACGTCGGCGAGCAGTTCGGTCATCAGTGCGTGATCGCGCGACAGGAACGAGCCGCTGACGACGATGCTTTCCGTCTGCGCCGTGGCCGACAGGACGCCACCGACCGACGCGAGCGTGCTGGCGAACTCCGTCGCATCGCGCTTGCCGGCGCCTTTCTCCAGCAGATTGGCGAGTACGCTCGACATGCCCGCCTGATCGTCGGGATCGATCGCCGCACCGCCGCGCACGGCGGCGCGGACTGCGATCAGCGGCACATCGTGCCGTTCCATCAGCAGCAGCACGGCGCCGTTGTCGAGCACGACGCGCTCGTAGGGCGGGACTTTCACGCCGCTGTCGGCTGCCTGGGCGGACAGCGTCGCAGCGACCATGGTCATCAATGCCGCGATCCAGCGATGTCGTGCGCTCATGGCGTTTCCTTTTCTTCTGCAGCCGGACGCAGTACGCCGACCGTGCGATTCGTCGGCCGCAGCAAGTCGGTCGCCAGTTTCCTGATGTCCTCGGCGGTCACCTGCTCGTACGCGCGCGGCGCGTCCGCGAGTTTCTGGTGGCCGCCCTTCATCACGGCGAAGGAACCGAGCAGATCGGCCTTGCCGTCGATCGTCGCGAGTTCGCGCCAGAAATCGGCGATGACCTGGTTGCGGGCGCGATTCAGTTCGGCGGCGGTCACGCCGTTGGCGACGATGCGCTCGATCTCCCGATCGAAAGCCTTCTCCGCCTGCGCCAGATCGCCCTGCGACGGCAGCGTCAGGAACAGCCAGACGAGTCCGGGATCGAATCCGGCATCGAGATAGCTGTCGGCCGAGATCGCGATCTTCTGATCCTCGACCAGCGACCGGCGCAATCGCGATGCATCGCCGTCGGTGAGGATTCGCAACAGCAGTTCGAGCGCTGGCACACGCGCGTCGGTGCCCGCCACGCCGTGATAGGCGAACTGCAGCAGCGGTGTCTGCGCTTCCGCGTCGATGACCACGCGGCGTTCACCCGACTGTTCCGGTTCCTTCGTGCGAATCGGCGGCGGCGGTTCCTGTCGCGGGATGCCTTCGAAGTACTTGCGCGCGAGCGCAAAGACCTGTTTCGGCTCCACGTCGCCGACCAGGATCATGGTGCAGTTGTTGGGCGCGTAGTGCGTGGCGAAAAACGTCTTCAGATCGTCGACCGTCCAGCCCTCGATGTCGGAAGGCCAGCCGATGGTCGGATTCGTGTAGGGATGCGCGACGAACGCCGTGGCCTGCACCTGTTCCATGAGCCGGCCGAAGCTGCTGTCGTCGACGCTCAGCCGTCGCTCCGAATACACCACACCGCGTTCGCTTTCGATCACCTTGGGATCGAAGGCGAGATTGCGCAGCCGGTCTGCTTCGAGATCGAACACCAGCTCCAGCGCGCTGCGCGGAAACCAGTCCTTGTAGATCGTGACGTCATTCGAGGTGGAGGCGTTGTTGCTCGCGCCGGCCGCTTCGAGCACGCGATCGAATTCGCCCGGTGCGCGCGTGCGGGTGCCGTTGAACATCATGTGTTCGAAGAAATGCGCCAGGCCCGTGATGCCGGGCACTTCGTTGCGGCTGCCGACGCGAACCCAGTTGTACAGCGCCACGTTCGGAATGTCGGGATCGGGCCAGACCAGGAGGGTCATGCCGTTCGCCAGCGTGACCGATTCGATCCTGTCCGTGCCTGCGACCTGCGCATGCACGGGCGCGAGCAACGACAGCAGCAGCGGCACGATCAGCGACAGGCGCATCATGGGAACCTCGAGCGGTGAGGGGCCCATCATAACGGCGCCAAAAAAAACGCCGCCAGCGGGGAAGACGCGTGGCGGCGTGGAATGCGAACCTGCTTGCCCTCGGGAGATGGCTCGAGGTTCTGCGCACGGACTCGAGGAGTGCAAGGCATATGCCAGCATCCGAGTCTCAAGCCAATCAGCGGGTTAGCGCCGCAACACCGGATGCCTGAGGGTGACGGAGATTGTCAGCTTCGGACGCGGTGCGAATGCTTCGTCAGCCATTGACGCCGGGCGGCGACGTTTCTGTTGCACAGAAATCGCGTCGACGTGTGAATAATTGCTTTTGCCGTAGTAGCCCAAGGAGATTTCGATGACCGATACCCCACGCCGGCGCTCCAGCGATCGCGTCTCGGGCAGTCCGACGTTCATCGGTGCGGGCACGACCATCACCGGCAATCTCGATTGCGATGGCGACCTGATCGTCGGCGGCACGGTGCTGGGCGACAGCACGGTCCGCGGCGCCATGACCCTGTCCGAAGGCGGCCGCTGGGAAGGCCGCCTGAAAGTGAAAAGCGCCGTGATCGCCGGCGAGTGGCATGGCGAAATCACGGTCGCCGAGAAACTGGAGATCCGCAAGACCGCCCGCATCCGCGGCGCCGTCGCCGCGCGCAGCATCGCCATCGCTCAAGGTGCGGTGATCGAAGGCGAGATGGCCGTGACCAGCGGACAGCCGGTGGTGCATTACGAGGAGAAGCGGAAGGAATAGCCGCAGCAAGGCCGGAATAAAGACAAGAAATGGCCGCAAAAAGGCGCAAAGAACGCAAGGGTATGAAGAGAAGAATTCTTGTCTGAGATTTTTTCTGAACTTTGTGTGCTTTGCGCCTTTTTGCGGCCATTCTCTTCTCCGAACGCTCAGCACCCCGCCAGCCCATTGATCCACTGCGTGAGCAGCGCGACGCCCGCAGTGTCGACCTGGTTCGAGCCTAGCGGCGGCATGGCATTGGCATCGCGGCGGTTGGCGCGGTTCACGATGATGGAACTGGCGGCGCTGCCCGGATCGATCAATCGTGCGGTGCTGCCGAGGCCGAGATCGCCCGCCTGCGGCGCGGCTTCGCAGGCATTCGTCTGGTTCAGCGGCGTCGTGTAGCGCAGGTCCATCGTGCTGGGCGTCGGACCGCCGCTGCGGTGGCATTGCGCGCAGTTCGTGTGCAGATACGCGCGCGCACGGTCGTTCAGCGATGCCGAGGTGTCGGACGGGTCGGGCATCCTCGGTTGCGTCGCCGGATCGGCAATCGCCGGCGTCAACGTCTGGATGTGATTCAGCGTGAACAGTTCGTTCGCCGTGCGTCCCGTCTGCGGATAGGTGAGATCGCGGTTGAGCTGCGCGGTTTCGAGGCCCAGCGAGCCGCCGGCTGCATTCGTATGGCACTGCACGCACTGGCCTTCGCTCGGATAGATCCACGACTGGCCGTTCACGGTTCGCACCGAACCGCCCTGCACCAGCGTCGCATCCGTCTGCGCATCGTTCCACGCATAGGTGTAGCCGGCCCAGGCACCGTCGGCGTGACGCATGAACAGGCGGGTCTCGACCCGTTGCGAGCCGAGCGTGAAGTTCTTCACCAGCACCGTGCCGTTGGGGAAGTCCCAGTCGCCGCTCGATTGCACCGTGATGTTCTGGCCGTCGGGCAGGCCGATCCAGCGCTGCTTGGTCGCGCCGTCCGACCAGAAGGACGCGTTGATGTCGTAGGGAATGAGTCCCGAGGCCGGTTGCTTCGGATCGGCAGCGTTCACGCAGCCGGTCGCGGCGAGCGATGTCGGTACGATGCCGCCGCCGGTCGGTGCCTGGAAAATTATCCGGTGCAGCGAGTTGTAATTGACGACGTAGAGTTCGCCGTCATTGCCTTCGCCGAAGGAAACGATGCTCAGGTTCGTGTCGGCAAGCTGTGTGGGCTGGCGCGGCGCTGCTGCGGTCGCCCGCTCCGGCAGCCACGCCCAGATGCGGCCCGATCCCGAGTCGCCGAACAGATAGCGTCCCTTCAGTGGTGTCGCCTGCGGACCGCGATAGACGTAACCGCCGGTGATCGCCGTGCCGAGGGAGTGGTCGTACTCCGTCTCCGGATCGATCAGCGCCGCGGTGTCGCAGCCGGAGGTGCCCGGGCTGTAGTCGTGTGCGCCTTCGCGACAGCGCCAGCCGTAGTTGCCGCCGCGCGCGACCTTGTTCACTTCTTCCCACGCGCCCTGACCGACGTCGCCCATCCACAGGTCGCCGGTGCCGCGGTCGAAGCTCCAGCGCCACGGATTGCGGAAGCCGAGTGCAAAGATCTCGGGACAGGTGCCTGAGCTGCGCGGGTTCGCCTCGCATGTCGCCGCGCCGGTGAACGGATTGTCGGCAGGAATGCCGTAGGTCGTGGCGCTGACGTTGCCGACATCGATGCGCAGCATTTTCCCCAGCATCGTCGTCAGCCGCTGACCGTTGCCGGTCGGTCCGTGACTCGGGCTGGGATCGCCGCCGCTGCCGCCATCGCCGAAGCCGATGTACAGATAGCCGTCGGGGCCGAAGTGGATGTCGCCGCCGTTGTGATTGTCCTCGGGCTGGTTCAGCGTCAGCAGAATCCGCTCGGTCGGCCCGAGCGCCGTGCCCGTGCTGTTCGCGAATGACGAGATACGCGACACCAGCTGGCCGCCGACGCGCAGCGTGTACGACAGAAACACCCGCGAGTCGGTCGGGAAGTCGGGATGGAACGCCATGCCCAGTAATCCCATCTCGCCGGTGGATGTCACGGTCACGCTGCCGTAGTTGCTCGCGCTCGCGGGACTCGCTCCGCTGAAGCGCTTGATCGTGCCGCCCTGTTCGACGACGTACCAGTTGGCGTTGTCGTTCGGCGCCTGCAGCAGGGCGACCGACGAACTGAACGTGAGGTTGGTGAACGGCTGGATCTGAATCGAGCCGCCCGCCGGCTTCTCCCAGGCGACGCAACTGGTATTGGAGGGACGTGCATCGAGCCCGGCCGTGCCGGTGGCCGGCGCTGCCTGGGTCGTGGCGCTTGCCGCGGCCGAGGCTGCCGATTCGTTGCCCGCCCCGTCGAATGCACGCACGACATAGCTGTACGCCGTGCTGGCGGTGAGGTTCGTGTCGGAGTACGTCGTGGCCGGGGTGTTGACGGTAGCGAGTGCCGTCGTCGCGCCATCGCGATAGAGACGATAGCCCGCGAGTCCCGAGCCGCCGGTATCGGTCGAGGCCGTCCAGCTCAGGCCGATGCTCGTGCTGCTCGCGGCCGTCGCGGTCAGCGGCGGTGGCGATGGGGCGGCGGTATCTGCGGCGGGGGGGGGAGTTGGCGGGTTGGGCGACGATCCGCCGCCGCTACCGCCGCACCCCTGTAGACCAGTCAAGAGCAGGCACGCCGCGAAGATCGTGCGCCGCTGACGGAAGCGAAGGTCTGTATCCATAAAGCCCGTTCTTGCCGATCTGGAGCACTTCAATAGCAGAGCCTGCGCCTGCTGCCATCTGTCGGTGAACGCATACGGATGGGGATCGGGTCCGCGCACGATAGACTGGGCGCGGTCCAGTCGAGTCGTGGCAGGGATGTCGGCCGTTATCCAGCACCAGTTTCCCGATCTGATCGCCCATCGGGGCAATGCCGCGGAATACCCGGAGAACACGCTGCCGGCCTTGAAGTCGGCGCTCGATCTCGGCGTACGCCACATCGCCGTCGACGTGCAGCTGTCATCGGATCGCCAGCCGCTGCTGCTGCACGATTCGACGCTGCTGCGCACCGCCGGCATCGACCGTCACGCGCTGGAAATGCATTCGGGCGAACTCGCGGAAGTAGCCGTCAACGAAGACGAGCGCTTGCGCAAACGCTTCACGGACGTCGGCATTCCGACGCTCGCGCAGGCCGCAGGCCTGCTGCAGCTGCATCCCGCGGCCACGGCCTTCGTGCAGCTCAAGCGCGCCAGCCTGCGGGCCTTCGGCCACGAACTCGTGGTGCGTCGCGTCTGCGAAATCCTCAAACCGGTGGCGCGCCAGGTCGTGATCACGTCCGCGGATTTCGCGACGGTGCATCACCTGCGCCAGGTGTCCCCGTACCGGGTCGGCTGGATTCTTTCGGAGTACTCGACCGTCTCCGCTCTCAAGTGCGAGGCACTGGCGCCCGACTATCTCTTCTGCGCGCGCGAATTGCTGACCGACAACTCCTCGCGCCTGTGGCGCGGCCCCTGGCGCTGGGCCATCACCGAAGTGAACTCACGCCGCGAAGCACTCGGCCTCGGCGCCCGCGGCGCGCGCCTGGTCCAGACCATGCTGGTGCGCGAGATGCTGCGCGAGTTCCGTCGGGGGTAAGAGGAAGAGGTTTTACACGGAGATCACGGAGGCCACGGAGCCGGAGATCAAGAGAGAAGAATTTCCACGGGGGAGAAGAAAGGGGACACGGGGAACACGGGGTCCCGGAACAGAAATTTTCTTTCCCCGTGCTCCCCGTGTTCCCTTTCTTCTCCCCCGTGGAAACTCTTCACTTCTTTTCCGACCTCCGTGGTCTCCGTGATCTCCGTGTGAAACCTCTCCCTCCTACCCGATGATGAGCGAGCCGATCTGCCGATCGGCCCAGCTCTCGGCGCTGAAGCGATCCATGAAGCCGCAGTGGCCGCCGTGCGGGATGGCATTCAGATGCAGGTTGGGATTGCGCGCCAGGTGTGCCAGGTCGGCAGCGGGAATGATCGGATCGTCGAGCGCGAACAGGATGTGGCTCGGGACGTCGAGCCGTTCCAGCACGTGATCGACGATGGCGTAGCCGGTGAGGTAGGCGTCGAGGTTGGCGAATTCGCTGTAACGCTCGACCATCACCTCGGTCATGGTGCGGATGCTGCCCTGCGCGAAGATCGGACGGAAATCGTACAGCTCGGGAAACAGCCGCTGCTTGATGCGCAGCGAGTTCTTCCACTTGTTGATGAAGTACTGGTGATAGATGAACGAGCCGTGCTCCAGCACTTCCATGGTGTTGTGAGGGCTGAGCACCGGACACACGCCGATCGCACGTTCCAGGCGAATGCCCGCGGCCGGCGCGCGTGCCGCCACGCGCAGCGCGAAGTTGCCGCCAAGCGAGAAGCCCGCGAGCGTGATGCGCCGGTCGGGGAACTGCTGCTGGAGGGTGTGCACGGCGCCGACGACTTCATCCAGCCGGCACGAATGAAAGATGTCCTGGTTCAGGTGATGCGTCGGCCCGTGATCGCGGAAGTTCAGCCGGAACACGTCGCAGCCGCGCGCGAACAGGTAACTGCCGAGCGACAACACATATAAAGAGTCGGCGCTGCCTTCCCAGCCGTGCAGCAGGACCACCAGATCGCGCGCGGGCTCGCGGCCGGCGCTGGCCTGGCTCGAGTAGTGTCCCAGCAGGCGCACGCCCGCGCCGCAATCGAGAATCTGGTCCTGCGAACACGCGAGCAGTTCGCGTGCGCGGCGCATGAGCCACGGGCGCCGCAGCCGCAGGCTCGGCAGGATGGATTGCAGATGCGCGTTCGCGAGCCAGGCGGGTGGATTGAAACCGGCAGTATCGGAAGGCGGCGCAGCGGCGAGCGGGACGGTGAGACTGTCGGTCATGCGTCGAGACGGATGGGCGAGGAACCGGGCAACGTGCTGACGAAATCGGCGCCGAGCAGCATGCCCGGCGTGGCGAAGCCGGGCGGCGGAGCCGACACCAGCGCGCGGCCGATGATAGCCAGCGACGAAGCAATCGTCAGCGCGTAGCCATTCGCAGTCACCACGCGCGCCGTGACGGTCTTGTGCGCAGCATTGCGCGCCTCGCCCCAGACGAAGGTCGGATTGCTGACGCGCTGCGCTTCGGTCGGCGGTTGCAGGCGACGGTCGATGCCGAACTTCGCCACGCTCTGCACGAGGCGCGAGCGCAGCAACCCTCGCAGCAGATGGGCGCGCCGCATCTGCGCGAGTCCCTGCGGCGTGGTCGAGGTGAACACTTCGATGTTGGGAATGCCGGTGCTGTAGAACGCGGTGCTGACGTCGCCCCACGGAATGCCGACCGCCAGCCGCTCGCCATTGCCGAAATCGATGCGCCGCTGCTGCGAACCGAGCGGCACGCTGACGATCTGGCCGTCGCGCCGGATCTTCGAACCTTCGGTGCTGGCTTCGAGCGACGTTTTCGCGGTGCCCTTGCTCATTCCCGAGCGGCTGTCGAAGCCGAGGGCGAGATGCGTCGCATCGGGCAGCGTTTCCTTCAGACGGATCGCGAGACAGTCCGTCGGCACCACGTCGAAGCCGATGCCGGGGCACAGCAGGATGCCCGAGCGCACGGCTTTTTCATGCACGCTGTGCGCCAGTTCGAAGACGGGAATCTCGCCGGTGATGTCGAAGTAGTGGACGTGCGTGGCGAGGCAGCCCTGCATCATCGAGCGCGCGGTCGCCGAGAACGGTCCGGCGCAATGCAGGACCGCCGCCGCTTTCGTCAGCGTCGACACGAGCGCCGTGTGATCGTCGAGATCGAACACGGCGCTCGGACAGTCCAGCTCGGCAGCGAGCCGGCCGATCTTTTCCTTCGAGCGTCCCGCCAGGATGGGCTTCATCCCGCGCCGCACCGCCTCGCGTGCGATCAGTTCGCCGGTGTAGCCGTTCGCGCCATAGAGCAGGAAGGTCACTCCGCCTCCGCCATGAACTCCACGCGATTGTTCTGGGCGGCGATGCGATTCCATTCGCCGGCCGTGAGCTTCGCCAGCGCTTCGCCTTCGGGATACGGCACGGCAGCGGTGCGACCGCCGTTCATCACGTCGATCGACAGGGCATTGCCGGTCTGCTGCGGGATGCTGGTCACGAGGTTCGCGAAACCCAGCGACTGGCGCTGCGCTGCCGTGAGGCTGTCGTCGAAGGGATTGCCGATGAGATCGCAACGCTTCACGGGCAGCTCGTCGGCGGCGATCGAGTAGCCTTCGATGCCGTTGCCGGTGAGACAGAACTCGCCGGCGTAGCTGGCGACGTGGACGCGGCCCTTGAAGCCGCCGGCGCGCAGCGAATCCACCATCTCGCGCAGTCGTTCGAGCCGGTTGCCGGCGAGCGGCGTTTCGCCGTAGGGCACCGCTTCGCGCTTGCTGGCGTTCGCTGACGTCGTCGCGGCCGGTGCGACCGCTGCCGCACGTGCGGCCTGCTGCAGCGCTGCGAGCTGCGCCTGTTGTTCTTCCACCACCGAAGCGAGGTGGGCGTTCGACTGCATGAGCGAACGGGTCGATTCGAGCGTCTGCAGATGCAGGAAGCCGAGCACGACGGTCGGGATCAGCGCGAGTGCGGCCGTTGCGATCAGCGGCCAGCGGCTCGGCGCCGGTTCGGCCCGTTCGGCGATGGCGGGTTCGAGCGCCGCCGGCAGATCGGCGGCGGCTGCTTCGGGTTTCGTTTCGGCGGCAATCTTGCGCGTCAGCACTTCCATGCTGGCTGCGATGTAGCGGCGCAGTTCGGCGTTGTATTCGCGCATGGCCGGCGCGATGGCATTGCGCACGGCCAGTTCGATGTCGCCGGCCTGCGTCGGCAGTTCGCGCTCGACTCGCACCGGGGGTTGCGCCCCGGTGCGCAGTGCAGCCGGTGTACGTTCCGCCGGCCGGCTGACCGGTTCCTCGGCGGGTTCGAACAGATTCGACCGGCCTTCGCGGCGCTCCGGCAGCAGATGCAGCTGGTACAGCACCCGCGAGACATCGCCCGGCTTGACGGTCTTGGGCAGCACGCCGACCGCGCCCAGCGCGCGCGCCTGGCTGACGTACAGCTCGCCTTCCTGCGAGGTGTACATCATGACCGGGATCGTCGCCGTGTCCGGATTGCTCTTGATCGCCTGGATGGCCTGGAAGCCGTCCATGCCGGGCATCAGGTGATCCATGAAGACCACGTCCGGCCGGTTCTGGCGCAGGTACTCGAGCGCCTGCTCGGCGGACTCCGCCGCGTCCACCTTGAGTTCGTAGGCTTCCAGCATCCGGCTGAGAATGACGCGGGCCGACCTCGAGTCGTCCACGATCAGGGCGCGCTTGGGTGTTGTCATTTGGAGAAGCGGATGGCGGATAGCGGATGACGGATAGCGTAAGCGGGCAGGGGGAGGAAGCTCAATCGTGAGGAAGATTTGTAGGTCAGGCTTCAGCCTGACTTCGGAAAAGGCCGGCTGAAGCTGGCCCCACAGGCGGAAGGCCTCTAGTCACTATCCGCTATCCGCCATCTGCTTCCGCAAAGCGTATCCTCGACCGGCGCGAAGACCGATTCTCGGGAGGATGGCACGATGGCTTATTCCACCGCGGACATTCGCAACATTGCCCTCGTCGGCCAGGCCGGCGCGGGCAAGACACTGCTGGCCGAGCATCTGCTGCTGCAGGCCGGAGCCATCCGCAGCCGCGGCAGTCATGAACGCGGCACGCTCGTCTGCGATTTCGATCCCCAGGAAAAACAGATCGGCCATTCGCTCGATGCCGCGCTCGTGCATTTCGACACCGGCGGCACGCACGTCAATCTCATCGACACGCCGGGCTATCCCGATTTTTCCGGTCGCGCGCTCACCGTGCTCGAAGCAGTCGAAACCGCGGTGGTGGTCGTCAGCGCGGTCAACGGCATCGAGCCGATGACGCAGCGGATGATGGACTTCGCACGCGATCGCGATCTGTGCCGGGTCATCGTCGTCAACAAGATCGACAGCCGCGATGCCGGCACCGAACTCGTGCTGGCGGCGTTGCGCGAGACCTTCGGCCGCGAATGTCTGCCGCTGAATCTGCCCTGCGACGACGGGCGCGAGGTCGTCGACTGCTTTTTCAGGCCGGGCGAGGCGACACCGGATTTCTCGTCCGTGGCGACGGCGCATACGGAGATCATCGATCAGGTGGTCGAAGTCGACGAGCAACTGATGGCGCTGTATCTGGAGCAGGGCGAGGAACTCACGCCGGAGCAGCTCCACGACCCTTTCGAACGCGCGCTGCGCGAAGGCCATCTCATCCCGGTCTGCTTCGTCTCGGCGGAAACGGGCGCCGGCATTCCGCAGCTGCTGGAAGTGATCGCGCGCCTGATGCCGAATCCGTTCGAAGGCAATCCGCCGCCGTTCCTCAAGGGCGAGGGCGATGCGGCGGAACGGGTCAAGGTCACCCCCGATGCGTCGAAACACGTGATCGCACACGTGTTCAAGATCAGCATCGATCCCTTCGTCGGGCGCATGGGCGTGTTTCGCGTGCATCAGGGCACGGTGCGCAACGGTTCGCAGCTCTACATCGGCGATTCGCGCAAGCCGTTCAAGGTGGCGCATCTGTACCGGCTGCAGGGCAAGGATCATGTCGAAGTGCCGCAGCTCGTTCCCGGCGACATCGGTGCGGTGTCGAAGATCGAGGAACTGCACTTCGACGCCGTGCTGCACGATTCGCATGACGAAGACAACTTCCATCTGAAGTCGATCGCCTTTCCGCCCGCCATGGCCGGCGTCGCGATCGAACCGGAACGGCGCGGCGAAGAACAGAAGCTGTCGGACGCGCTGCATCGGCTGGTCGCGGAAGATCCGTGCGTGCGCGTCGAACATCACGCCAGCCTGAACGAGACCGTGCTGTACGGCATGGGCGATCTGCACCTGCGCGTCATGCTCGAGCGCATGAAGGATCGCTACGGCGTCCAGTGCAAGACGCATGTGCCGAGCATTCCCTATCGCGAGACCATCACGCGTCCCGCCGACGGTCATCATCGTCACAAGAAACAGACCGGCGGCGCCGGGCAGTTCGGCGAGGTGCATCTGCGGGTCGAGCCGCTGGATCGCGGCCAGGGATTCGAGTTCGTCGATGACGTGGTCGGCGGCGCGATTCCGTCGCAATACATTCCCGCGATCGAAAAGGGCGTGCGCCAGGTTCTGGCCGAAGGCGCGATCGCCGGCTTTCCGCTGCAGGATCTGCGCGTGATCGTCTACGACGGCAAGCATCACTCCGTCGATTCCAAGGAGGTCGCCTTCGTCGCGGCTGGCCGGCGCGCGTTCCAGAATGCGTTCCGCGAAGCCAGTCCGATCGTGCTGGAGCCGGTCGTGCGCGTCGAAATCACCACGCCGAGCCATTCGACCGGCGACATCACCGCCGATCTCGCCACCCGCCGTGGCCGCATCAGCGGCAACAGTGCGCTCGGCGGCCAGCGCACGCGCATCAGCGCGCTGGTGCCGCTGGCCGAGATCAACGACTACCAGTCCCGGCTCAAGTCACTCACCGGCGGCGAAGGCAGCTTCACCATGGACCTGAGCCACTACGACCCGGTACCCGCGCGCAAGCAGCAGGATCTGACGCGGGCGTACAAGTCGGTGGAAGAAGAATAGGGGTCCTGCTGTAGGTCAGGCTTCAGCCTGACTTCTTCAGGCCGGCTGAAGCCGGCCCCACAGCAAGAAAAACCTTCCTCAGGACGGCTTCCTGAACCGATACATGAACTGATCCGTCCTGTGACGGATCGATTCGTCGAACACCGCCTTGGTGTGATCGTCCGCAGGGTTCTGGAACAGCGGATTCTCGGCGTCGAACACCAGCCCCGCCGCTTCGAAGTCACGTTTCACCACGGCCGGATCGATGCGGTGCAAGGCATCGACGGAAGCGGCGGGATCGCTGCCCGCCGTCGCCACGTGATCCATCACGACGACGACCGCGCCCGGCCTCAGCGCCGCGACGACGCGTGCCAGCGACTGCGCCGGATCGGTCGGTGTCCACGAGCCGTCTTTCGGATGCCAGTAGAGATCGTGATAGCTCTGTACGAACAGCGCGGCGTCGAGCGATGCGGGATCGAGCGTCAACGCTTCAGGAGCGCCGTCGAGTTGCGTGACGTTGGACAGCCGCTGATCTGCGTAGCGTTTGGCAGGTACGTCGCCCGAGTACTTCGCGTATTCGGGATTGTTGTAGGCGTACACGCGGCCCTCGGGGCCGACGACACCGGACAGCAGTTCGCTGTAGTAGCCGCCGCCCGCCAGATAGTCGAGCACGTGCATGCCGGGCTGCACTTGCAGGAACGCCAGCACCTCGGGCGATCTGCGCCACGCGTCTTCGGCGGCGTCGCTGGCGAAGCGGCCGGGCTTCGTCAGCAATGCCCGGATGTCCGTGCCTGACGCTGCAGCCGATGCTGCGCTGGTGGCCGGCGCTTCCGCAGGTGGAGTCGCAGCCGGTTCCTGGCGGCCGCAGGCAGCGATCCAGACGGTGAGCAGAGCCGCAATGAATGGACGTGGTGCGTTCATGATTTCCCCCGGGCGATGGTGTCGAGTTGCGCGGCCAGTTCCAGCAGTTTCGAGCGCATGTGCTGGCGCTGCCGGGAACTGAGCGTGGCATCGAGCGAGGTTATGAGGTCCAGGTAGCGCTGGCGATTGCGTTGCGACTTGTCGACGTATTCCTGCGTCCACCGGTTGTCGGCGTGGGTGAGGAGCTGTTCGATGCGCGCGGTTTTCTCGCCGGAGACGGCGTCGGTCCGCAGGATGGTTTCCAGATCGCGCTGCCAGGCGGCCTGACTGGCCAGCCATTCGTGCTGCGACGGTTCGAGCTGCGCCGCGGTGGCCGCGATGAGCGCCTTCTGCTCGTCCGAGACGCTGCCGCTCCAGCGTTTCAGGAAGCGGGTGAGCCCCTTGACCTGGTCGCGGCGCCATTCGTCCAGGTCGCCGGCTTCCTTGCCGGCGCGTTCGCGTGCCTTCTCGTCCATGTTGCCGATCAGTTCGTCGACCTGTTGCGGCGACAGCCGCTGCAGCAGCGCCGCCGCGTCCGGCGCGGTCTTGGCGACGAAGTCGGCCCAGAAACGCTCGAACTGCTTCTGGGTCTGTTCGTAACTCGCCGGCGTGCCCGGCTGCAGCACCTGCTGCGACAGCTCGCGCAGGAATCCGGCGTAGCGTTGCAGTTCGGATTGGCGATGCCAGTCGAGCGTCCGGGTCAGCCACTGCTGCAATTGCTGGCGCTGATCGGCATCAAGCGAGACCAGCGAGCCCAGATACCAGCCGGCCAGCGTGTCGAGCCGGTTGTAGACGAAGCTGCTGCTGCACGCCGTCGTCAGCAACAGGAGGACGCACAGAACGAAACTCTTCAGCGGGAGTGTCTTGCGCATCCGCGTACTGTCACGCCGCGGCAAGCGCGGCTGCAAGCCGTAACGAGCACGGACGATCTGGAAAAAAGGAAGAACGCGGGCGACTCGCGCCGACTGGGGGGAGGGCAGGGACAGGCTGCCGAATCGCCCGCGTTGCTACGGAGTCGCCAGGCCTGAAATGGCCATCGCTGTCATCTTCATGGACAGATCACCGCGTCCTGCAGTCCGGTATCCAGTCTGACGTTGGCAATGCCGAGCTGGAGCGTCCCGGCCGTCGACAGCGTCAGCGGTGCCGTGATGGCGCGCATGTCGGCGCCGCTCTGCTGGAAACAGCTCAGCAGTACGCGTGCCTGACGCCACTCGCCGCGCGGCGCCGAACGCAATCGCTCGGCGAACGGCATGCTGCCGGCGCAGCGCGCCGCGCCGCTGCCGCGACATTCCACGCCGAGCGTGACGTCGGCCGAGGGCGCAGCGTCGACGCGATAGTCGAAGACGAGCGAGAGCTGGCCATTGGCTTCGCGCTGCAGGTCGATGGGATCGCTGCGTTCGATCAGGAACGTCGCCGGACCCTGGCCGGACCAGGCGAGCAGGCGCGCATCTTCCTGTGCGGCGCGATCGATGGCGCTGACTTTCAGCACGCCGTTCGTCGTGCTTCCCGTCGCGGTCGCGAGCGTGCTGTGGGCAGCGTCGCCTTCCGCCACAGCGACGTTCCAGCCGGGGCTGGTACGGCCGGCCTGAAAATATTCGCGCGTCGAAGCGCTGTGGCTGGAACGAGGGGGCACGACCTCGGAGAGCGCCGCCAGTTCGCCATCGGATGCGTAGGTGAGGCCGAAGCCGAAAGCGAACAGCGGTGCCGCATCGCCGCGCGTCGCCGTGACCTGATCGGGTGTCAGCGGCCAGGAGAACGACAGCTTGCCCTTGAAGTCGTGAGCGACTGAGCCATCGCGTTTGGCGAAGAGCACGTCGGCGACACCGCCGCCTTCGGTGCCGGGCAGCCAGGCGGCCACGAAGGCATCGGACGCGTTCAGCAGCGGGTTGACCCACATCGGACGACCCGAAAGAAATACCGCGACGACGGGAATCTGCGCGTCGCGGAATTTTTTCAGCAGCGCCAGATCCGTCGTGTTGCCGGGCTTGTATTCGAGCGTATCGACGTCGCCCTGGAATTCCGCGTAAGGCTCTTCGCCGAAGACGACGATCGCGACATCGGGCTTGTTCCTGTAGTCGCCGTTCGGGCTCAGCGCGATCCTGCCGCCGCCTGCGGTCACGGCTTGGCGAATGCCGGAGTAGATGGACTCGCCGTTCGGGAAGTTGGCATTCGTGATGCCGGTGCCCTGCCAGGTGAGCGACCAGCCGCCGCTCTGTTTCGGGATGTTGTCGGCGCCGTCGCCGGCGACCAGCACATTCAGCGACGGCTTCAGCGGCAGTACGTGCTGCGAATTCTTGAGCAGCACCAGCGATTCGCGCACCGCCTGTCGCGCGACGGCGCGATGTTCCGGTGCGCCCAGCAGCTTGAATTCGCCGGCGAGCGGACGCGACGACGGCTTGCCGGCTTCGAACAATCCGGCGCGCAGTTTCACGCGCAGGATGCGTCGCACGGCATCGTCGAGCCGCGCCATCGGGATTTCGCCGGAACGCGCCTGCGCGAGCGTGCTGTCGTACAGCCCGCGCCAGCTGTCGGGTGCCATGAACATGTCGAGACCCGCATTGATCGAAGCCGCGCAACTCGTGTTGCTGCAGCCGTCGACCTGTCCATGGGCATTCCAGTCGCCGACCAGGATGCCGTCGAAGCCGAAGCGGCCCTTGAGCACGTCGGTCAGCAGGCCCTTGTGGCCGTGAAGCTTGCTGCCCTGCCAGAGCGAGAACGAGGCCATGACGGATTGCGCGCCCGCGTCGATCGCCGCCGTGTAGCCCGCCGCATGGATGTCGCGGAGATCTTCTTCGCTCGCGCGGTTGTCGCCCTGGTCGCGGCCTTCGAACGTTCCGCCGTCGCCGATCCAGTGTTTCGCGGTGGTGATGACGTGACGGCCTTTGAGAAAGTCAGCCGAGCCGGGCTCGCCCTGGAGCCCCAGCACCATCGCGCGCGCGTACTCGTGCACGATTTCCGGCCGCTCGGAGTACGACTCGTAAGAGCGTCCCCAGCGTACGTCCTGCACGACGGCGAGCGTCGGTGCGAACGTCCATTCCTGGCCCGAGACGCGCGTCTCGGCGGCGGTCACCTCGCCGATGCGGCGGATCAGTTCGGGATTGCGTGCGGCGCCGAGCCCGATGTTGTGCGGAAAGATCGTCGCGCCGACGATGTTGTTGTTGCCGTGGATCGCGTCCGAACCCCACACGATGGGAATGGCATGGCCGCCGTCGCGGGTGTCCATCGAAGCGAGATAGAACTCGTCGGCGGCCTTCAGCCATTCGCTGGGCGGGGCGAGATCGTTGCCGTACGGTCCGGAGTTGCCGCCGTTCAGCACCGAGCCCAGGCGATATTTGCGCACGTCGTCCGCTGTGACGCTGCCGACATCGGCCTGCACGACCTGACCGACTTTTTCTTCGACCGACAGCGATTGCAGCAGGTTTTCGAGTCGCGCCGTCAGCGCGGCATCGTCCTTCACGGGCGGCGCGAGTTGCGGCCACAGATCGGGATGAACGCGCGACATGGCAGGCGGCGGTGCGGCGGGTTCCGACGCTGCGTCGTGGACGCGCTCACAACCCGCGAGTGCGCAGGTCACGACCATCGATGCTCCGAGCAGCGTGTTGCGGCGCGCACGGCGAAGCCACAAATCCACCATCGTCGATCCCCCATCCTGACTGCTGTTTTCTGATACGCGGCATCAGAATCCCATGGTGTTGACAGCGTTGTCAATTTGGATTTTTCGGTCCCGTGCGTCGATGGAAACGCCTATGCGTTGGTTCGACGCGATTGCCGTGCGTCTGACGCAGAAATTTCGTGACTTGGCGATGTTGCGTGCGCCCGTCATCATCCTTTGGATGGGTCATCTACGTCGCGATCGCCGCTCGATGCGGATTCGACCGGCCGTCGCGCTGAGCGCCGTCGTCGCGCTGGGTGCGTTTACGCTCGTCGACGCCATCGAGAATGCGACTGTCGACGTGGAACGCATCGAAGGCGCCGGCTGGCATGCCGAAGGCGTCGCCATCCAGCTCGATCTGCCTGCAGGCGGCGTCGGGGCTTCGGCCACGGTGTCGCGCCTGTCGCTGCAATCCCCGCGGCAGACTTTCACGAACGTGCGCATTCAGTGCCCGGTCGTCGCCATCGCGACTGATTCGATCGAATGCGAGCACGCAAGGATTACGGGAACGCTGGGCGTGCTCGGCACGCAGACGTTGACCGGGCGGGTGTCCTACGCGCGAACCAGCGGCGATCTCGACCTGAACGTCGTTGGATTGAAAGTCGGTGCCGGCACGGTCGCCGTGCGCGGAGCGCTGCGGCAATCAGGCTGGCAGGCGCGGGCGCAATTCGATCAGGTCGATGTCGAACCGCTGATTTCGCTCGCGAGCCAGTGGGGCATTGCACTGCCGCAGCTCGCGGGCAGCGGTCGACTGAGCGGCGAGGTCGCTGCGTCTGGATCAGAAGAGGCACTCGAGCAGGCGAGCGTGACGGCGTCGCTCAGCGATGTCACCGCCAGCAACGAGGAGGGCAGCCTCGCCGCCGAGAATTTCTCCGTGAACCTGCAGGGAACGCTGACACGCGCACGCGACGACTGGCGATTCACTGCGGAAGTGAGTTCGGATACGGGTCAGGCGTATGCGCAACCGATCTTTCTGGATCTCGGTGCGCATCCGATCCGCGCTGCCGCGCGTGGCCTCTGGCGCAGCGATGGCGCATTCGAGATCGAACAGTTCTCTCTCGATCATCGCGGCGTCGCGCAGGGCGCAGGCAGCGCCCGTCTGCATTTCGACGCCGAGCAGCCTGTGCAGGCGCTGCATCTGCAGCTTTCCCGCCTGCAGTTCCCTGGCGCCTACGAGGCCTATTTCCAGCCGCTGCTGCTGGATACCGGCTTCAAATCGCTGACGACGTCCGGATCGATTTCGGGCGACATCGAGATTGCCGACGGAGTGCCGCAGAAAGTCGACCTGCGGTTCGAGGACGTGACGCTGGACGACGGCCAGCGCAATGTCGTGCTGCGCGAGCTGGGCGGCGAACTGCACTGGCTCGATGTGAAGTCCGTCAGTACCGACAGTGACGACGACGATGTCGCCGACGCACCAACGATCGCCGCGACCTCGCAACTGCGCTGGTCGGGCGGCACGCTGCTCAATCTCGATCTGGGGCCCAGCGAGCTGAAATTCCGGACGGAAGCGCGACAGCTGCGCCTGCTCGAGCCGACGCGCATCCCGATTCTCGATGGCGCGCTGGAACTCGAAAGTTTTCGCGTGCGCAATGCCGGACTGCCGAACGTGGCCTTCATCATCGACGCCACCATTCAACCGATCAGCGTGAGTCAGCTCTGCACTGCGTTCGGCTGGCCCGAATTCGGCGGGCGGATTTCCGGAAAGATCTCCAAGCTGCGCGTTCGCCAGAAGATGGCGACGCTCGGCACGACACTGCAGGCGCAGGTGTTCGACGGCACGGTGAAGATCAGCGATCTGCGGCTCGAACAGCCCTTCAGCGACTGGCCGCGGTTCTATTCGAACATCGCACTGGAGAACCTGGATCTTTCGCTGGTCACCAGCGCGTTCTCCTTCGGCCAGATCACCGGCCGCCTGTCGGGCGACATCAAGGGGCTCGAACTTTTCAACTGGCAGCCCGTCGCCTTCGATGCCCATCTCTACACGCCACCGCGCGATCGATCCCGGCATCGCATCAGTCAGCGCGCCGTGCAGAACATCGGCAGCATCGGCGGCGGCGGAGCCGGCGTGACTGCCGCGCTGTCGAGCGGATTCCTGCGCTTCTTCGAGGATTTCAACTACGACCGCCTCGGGATTTCCTGTCGCCTGGCGAACGATGTGTGCCAGATGGACGGCGTGGCGCCAGCGCCCAACGGGGGCTACTACCTGGTCAAGGGCAAGGGCGTGCCGCGCATCGACGTCATCGCCAACAACCGCCGGGTCGACTGGCCGCGGCTGGTGCAGCAGCTGATTGCGGTCACGCAGTCCGAAGGGCCGGTCGTGAACTAGCGGATTCATTTATGATCGCGCAGGTCCCGAAGAGAACCCTGCGAGGAATCCGACATGGCCCGATATTTCCCGCTGCAGCTGGCCGCGATCACGCTCGCGCTGTCGGCCTGCGTCACGATCAATGTGTACTTCCCCGCGGCGGCCGCGGAGAAGGCGGCCGACAAGATCATCGAGGACGTGCTGGGCGACAGCGCGTCGAGTTCCAACAAGCGCTCGTCGCTGGTCGACGGCGCAAGTCGCACGCTGCTGGCGGCGACGGCTGGCGTACTGAATTTCCTGGTCCCGACCGCGCAGGCGCAATCGCAGGCCGACCTCAACATCGCGACCCCGGCCGTGCGCCAGCTGACGCAATCGATGGAAGCGCGCTTCGCCCAGTTGAAGAAGTATCTCGACAGCGGCGCCGTCGGTTTCACCCGCGACGGGCTGGTGGAAGTGCGCGATCAGAATCTCGTCGCGCTCCCCGAACGCAATGCCGTGCGCAAACTCGTCGCGGACGAGAACGCCGACCGCGCCAACCTGTATCGCGAAATCGCCACCGCCAACGGACATCCGGAATGGGAGTCCGACATCCGCTCGACCTTCGCGACGCGCTGGGCGAGCAAGGCCGCCGCCGGCTGGTACGTACAGGACAGCAGCGGAGCGTGGAAGCAGAAGTAGCCCACGAAAGTCCGGCGCAAAAAAAAGCCCTGCATCTGCAGGGCTTTTCGTTTCTGGGTCGGCGACTCTTCGAGTTGTTTGGCTGCGCCGGCTAAATCCGGAAACGACGCTGTCGCTTCAATTTGCAATCACAGTGCCGGAATCCCGGCGCATCGTCCTGATGCTTGTTGCTATCGATCCAGTCTCCCCTTGCGGTCCATCCCCGCTTCTCTGCCGAACTGCGCCGCCTGCACGTGACCAACGGAAATCCCGCGGGACGGGCAGTTGCTTGTTCAACCAGCACGTGGTGTGCCAGTGAACGGAGTATGAGCCGCGAAACAGCTACTTAGCAAGCACTGTTGCTGAATAACAACGACATGGGACTGGAACAGTGTCAACCGGGGCGACGCCGACAGCTACATCGGGCCGGTCATGGGCAGGGTGATCTCGATTTCCACGCCGCTGCCATCCTCCAGATTCATCGCTGCGGCCCTGCCGCCGTGGAATTCGGCGATCAGGCGCACGATGTACAAGCCCAGGCCCAGATGCGGCTTGCTGGCGGGTGCGATGCGCGAACTCACCAGCGATTCGAACAGACGCCCATCCAGATGCGGCGGCAGCAGGGGGCCGTCATTGCTCATCGTCAGCCGATAGTCCGCGACGCCGGCCTGCAATCGCAGCGCGATCCGGCCGCCGGCGGGACAGAAGTCCGCGGCGTTATCCATCAGCTTGTCCAGCATCTGGGCGATGAGATCGGGCGAACCGGTCAACGAACCACGCCGCTCGGGGACCTGGGTCTCGATGGTCACGTGCGTGAACGTTGCCGAATACGCGCGGCCGATATTGCGCACCAGGTCGGCCAGATCGAACTCGGTACGTTCCGTGTGTTCGATGAGCTGCTCGACCCGCGTCGCTTCGGACATGGCGGTGAGAATGGAATGGAGCCGTCCGGCGCCGCTGCGGGCACGGTCCAGATATTCCTGCGATGACGCGGGCAGCGATTCGTCCGAGGCGAGATTGTCGAGCGACGAGCTGACGATAGTCAGCGGCGTGCGCAGTTCGTGCGACAGCTTGCTGCCGAGGGTCTGCAGATAGCTCGTGTGTTCCTTGAGGCGCGCCAGCAGGGTGCTGTAGTTGCGTGCCAGCGTGCCGAGTTCGTCGCGGGATTTCGTGTCAGGAATGCGCGGTTCGAGCCGGCCTTCCGGCGTCAGCGCCGTCGAGACGGCACGACTCAGACGCCGGATGCGCTGCGACAGGCGCGCTGCGAATGCGAGCGTGACCGCAATCGAGAACAGCGTGGCCAGCACGGTGAGATTCAGCAGACGCGTCAGCGCGTCCTCGCGGACCACGGCGAGCTGCTCGGCAGGCTGTTCGACGACGAGTGCTGCGATGGTTGCCTCGCCGTAGCGCACGGGAACGGCCGCGCGCACCAGCGACGGTTCGCCGCCCGCCGGCTCGAACCAGAGCGCTTCGTTGCGCCCGGCGCGCGCCGCATCGACGGGCGATCCCCACATGCCGTACGGCAGTCCGTAAGACAGCGCCACCGCGTCGCGCCCGAACAGGCGGCGATAGATCGATCGTGCAAAGCCGTCGTCATCCTGCTGCAGGCTCGCGTAATCGGCGCTCGCGCCAGCGTCGACAGTGCCCGCGCGCGCCAGCAGCCATCCGCGGCGATCGACGACCGAGACCCGCAGTCCGTCGGGCGCGTACTGCTGCAATCGCTCGCGCAGCGCATCCGAGCCCGTGTGCAGTTTGCCGAGAACCGGAGGCCGCGAGGTATTGCCTTCGGTGTTCAATGCGAAGACCGCGAGCTGCTGGCCGAACATGGAAAGCGGCGCGCGCAGTTCGATCGCGTAGCCGGTCGCGGTGGCGCGCCAGACGCCGCTGACATGGCCGATCTCTTCCTGCGACGCCCGCCATGGCGCGCCGACGTCGCTGGAGCGGGCGATGATCGGGCCGGGAGCCACGGCGCTCACCGACCAGGCGCGCTCGCGCCCGAATTCATCACGCGTCAGGAAGATGACGCGGCTGACGTATTGATCCGTGCGCGATTCCTGCGCCGGATCTTCGTACTGGATCGAACGATCGACGACTTCGAAATAGACATGCATGAAGCGACCGAAGACGGCGAGTCGCGGCCCCGTATCGCGCGGATTGAATCCTGCAACGGAACGCGTGGGTTCCGGCCATTCATCCGCAAAGCCATCGAGCAGTGGAGTCGTCATCAGCAGCGGCGCGAAGTAATCGCCCCGCGCGGGATCGAAGTCCTCGCGCAATTCGTCAGGAAAGCGATACAGCAGTTCCGGCTGCGAGGCGACGACGCGGCCGAGCACTTCTGCCGTGCGAATCAGCGAATCCTCCTGTCCGCGCCGCAGGGTCGACTCCATGCGCTGCGCGTACTGCCAGCCCGCCCAGGGCAGGATCAGGGTCAGCAGGCTGACGAGCAGGAGTTTGAGGCGGAGGGACATGGTGCTCAGGCTACGGGCTACAGGCGACAGGCTGTCCGAGACAGGTCGCCCGTAGCCTGTAGCCTGTAGCCCGTCTCATTCCTTCCACCGATACCCCATCCCGTACATCGTCTCCACCGCGTCGAACGATGCATCGATCGCCTGGAACTTGCGGCGGATGCGTTTGATGTGGGACGTGATCGTGTTGTCGTCGAGCACGACGTTCGCGGCGTCCATGAGCTGCTGGCGGTTCTTCACGTGGCCGGGATTCTTGGCGAGGGCGTGCACGATCCAGAATTCCGTCAGCGTCAGCCCTAGGGGTTGTTCCTGCCAGGTCGCGTGCAGGCGCGCGGTGTCGATGACGAGCGGTCCGCGCGCCACGATCTGATCGCGGTTCGACGGCTGCGTGAGCGCGTCGATGCGGCGAAACAGCGCGACGACGCGCGCGATCAGATGCGTGAGGCTCAGGTCTTTCGTGAGGTAGTCGTCGGCGCCGAGGCGCAGGCCGGACACCGCATCGAGTTCGCTGTCGCGCGCGGTGAGAAAGATGATCGGCAGTTCGGCCGACATCGTGCGCAGCTCGCGGCACAGCTCGAAACCGCCTTCGGGTTCGTCGTGCAGCCCGACGTCGATGACGGCGAGGTCGGGCAGGCGCGCGCGGAAGGCCTCGATGGCTTCCTTGCGGGTACCGTAGGTGCGCACGCTGTAGCCGTGACGCTGGAACGCGGCCGCGTAGTTGTCGCGGATGGCCGGTTCGTCTTCGACGATTGCAATCAGTTTCTTCATGAGGCGGTTCGATGGCGTTACGGACGATCACAGTGTAGCGCCGGCAGGCAAGCAGAACGCGCCCGCCATGATTGATCACAATCCGCCGCTGCCCTGCCTCTTCGCGACATTCGGCGGACTCGCGACTGCGTTGAGATGGCTCCCGGGCGGAATACCGGGAGTACGGCAATGAACGTGGATAGCTTCGAACAGTCGGCAAGGCCGGTCGGACCGCAGGCGTCCGCCGCGGCGATGCGTCGTTCCCGTCGCGAACGGTGGTGGGCGTGGGCTTCGCTGCTGGTCCTGATCGTGGCCTGGGATGCAGCGGGCCGGCTGGATCAGAAAGCGTTGATGCCCGTGAGCGCGCGGCCGACCGTGAGCTGGTGAACCGTCTCGGTGCCTTCGTACGTGATCACGCTCTCGAGGTTGAGCGCGTGACGGATGGGCACGTACTCGACGCTGATGCCGGCGCCGCCGAGCAGGTCGCGCGCATCGCGTGCGACTTCGATGGCGGCGCGGGCGTTGTGCCACTTCGCGACTGAGACCTGCGTCGGCACCATCAGGCCCTGGTCCTTGAGTCGGCCGAGTTGCAGCGAGAGCAGTTGCGAGGTCGTGATCTTGCGCGCCATCTCGGCGAGACGGATCTGCACGGCCTGCGTCGCAGCGAGCGGCTTGCCGAAGAGCATGCGCGTCTTGGTGTAATCGATCACCTGCGAAAGACACGCCTGCGCCGCGCCGGTGACGCCCCAGCTGATGCCGTAGCGAGCCTGCGTCAGGCAGGACAGCGGGCCCTTCAGGCCGACGACGCCCGGCAGCACGTTTTCCTCCGGCACCACGACGTTGTCGAAGAACAGACCGGAAGTGACGGAGGCACGCAGACTCATCTTGTGTTTGACGATGCTGGTCGAGAAACCCTTGAAGTCCTTCTCGACGAGAAAGCCGCGAATGCCCGCATCGGTCATGGCCCACACGACGGCGAGATCGGCGATGGCGCCGTTGGTGATCCACATTTTCGCGCCGTTCAGCACCCAATCCTTGCCCTGCTTTTTCGCGTACGTCTTCATGTTGGCCGGATCGGAGCCGCCGTGCGGTTCGGTGAGGCCGAAGCAGGCGATCACTTCGCCCTTCGCCATGCGCGGCAGCCAGCGCTGTTTCTGTTCTTCGCTGCCGAAGGCATAGATCGGATACATGCACAGGCTGGACTGCACGGAGACGAAGCTGCGCAGGCCGGAATCGCCGCGCTCGAGTTCCTGGCAGATGAGGCCGTATGACACGGCATTGAGGCCGGCGCAGCCGTAGCCCTGGATCGAGCTGCCGAGCAAGCCGAGTTCAGCGACGCCGGCGACGAGTTCACGCGGAAAGCGTTCGTGTTCGAAGCAGTCGCCGATGATCGGAATCACCTGGTCGTCGACGTATTTCGCGACCGAGTCCTGGACCAGGCGTTCCTCTTCCGTGAGCATCGCGCGGACGTTGTAGAGATCGACCGGATTGAGATCGGCGGCGACGGACGGTGAGGCGTTCTGAGGCTTGGCGGACATGAGGGGTTCTCCTGCGGGCGCGCATGATAACCCGGTCGATTTCCGCTCGGGATGTTGCGTTGCAAGTAAGTGTCAGTGCTGCATGGCGAGTTCCGACCTTGTCGACTCGACCGCTTCCGGCGTAGCGTGCAGACGGCGGGATTCCTGGGAGAGGAACAGGCATGCGAACGGTGAATCAATGGCTCGGCGAATACGGCGAAAGCCATCGCGATCCGACCAACAAGTTGCTGCACTGGATCTGCGTGCCGGCGATCGTCGTGAGTCTCGTGGGAATGCTCTGGTCGCTGCCGGTGCCGGGGGCATTCAGAGAGATCTCGCCGCTGCTGAATTGGGGAACGCTACTGCTGGCCGCGGGTGTGCTGTATTACTTCGCGATGTCCTGGTCGCTGGCGCTGGGAATGATTCTGTTCGTCGGCGCCGTCATTCTCGCCATCCTGGGATTGCAACAACTGCCGTGGTCGCTGTGGGTGGTTTGCCTGATTCTGTTCGCCGCGGCCTGGGTCGGACAATTCATCGGTCATCATTACGAAGGCAGAAAGCCATCCTTCTTCAAGGATGTGCAATTCCTGATGATCGGCCCGTTGTGGCTGCTCAGTTTCATCTATCGCCAGCTCGGCATCCGCTACTGAGCCGGAACCTGCGGCCGCGCATCGAGTTCAGTGGGTATTCAGTGGTGCAGCCCGAGGCTGCACTTGTGTTCGTTGGTTAGGGAGTACTTATGGAAAAATGTTTCGTGAATCGTTCGAAAATCGCATCGCTCAGCGTTGCGGTCGGACTGGTGGCCTTCGCGGCCGGCTGTACCACGGTCAATCCGTACACGCGCGAAGAGCAGACGAGCAAGGCGGCGAAAGGCGCCGGTATTGGCGCTGCGGCGGGCGCAGTCGTCGGCCTGCTGACCAAGGGCGACAAGCTCCAGAACGCGCTGATCGGTGCCGGCGTCGGTGCGATCGCGGGCGGCGGTGTCGGCTACTACATGGACGTGCAGGAAGCCAAGCTGCGCCAGAAGCTCGAAGGCACGGGTGTCAGCGTCACCCGCATGGGCGACAACATTACGCTGAACATGCCGAGCAGCATCACGTTCGCCACCAACAGCTCCGATCTGAACGCGCAGTTCTACAACGCGCTCGACGGCGTCTCGATGGTGCTGAAGGAATACGAAAAGACGGTCGTCGAAGTGGCCGGTCACACCGACAGCACGGGCAGCGATCAGTACAACCAGGCGCTGTCCGAACGCCGTGCACAGTCGGTCGCGAGGTATCTCGGCAGTCATGGCGTGGTCAGCACGCGCCTGATCACCGTCGGCGCCGGCGAGGGTCATCCGGTGGCGTCGAACGACACCGAGCAGGGTCGTGCGGCGAATCGCCGCGTCGAACTGACGATCGTCCCCGTCACCACGAAGGGCTGAGGGCACCAAAAGAAAGGGCCGGCTCATCGCTGAGCCGGCCCTTTTTTCATTGCGTCTGTCGCCCGTCGGGCTTAAGCAGGTTCGGCGATCATGCCGCGCAGCTTCTTGATCGCATTCGCTTCGATCTGACGGATGCGCTCGGCCGACACGCCGTACTGATCGGCCAGTTCATGCAGCGTCGCCTTGTTGTCCGTCATCCAGCGGCTGCGCAGGATGTTCTGGCTGCGCTCATCCAGCGTTTCCAGCGCATTCGCCAGGCGATCCGAGGTGTCGTCGTCCCACTGTTCGCGTTCCACCGCGATCGACGGATCCGATTCCGGCGACGGCAGGTACGAAGACGGCGAGTACGAGCCTTCCTCATCGTCCGTATCCGGCGCCGGATCGAACGACAGGTCGCGCGAACTCAGGCGTTGCTCCATGTCCGTCACTTCTTTCGGCGTCACGCCGAGTTCGGTGGCGATCGCCTGCGTCTCCGCACCCGACAGCCAGCCTAGGTTCTTCTTGGACTTGCGCAGGTTGAAGAACAGTTTGCGCTGCGCCTTGGTGGTGGCGATCTTCACCAGCCGCCAGTTGCGCAACACGTACTCGTGAATTTCCGCGCGGATCCAGTGCACGGCGAACGACACCAGCCGCACGCCGACGGTCGGGTCGAAACGCTTCACGGCCTTCATGAGACCGACGTTACCTTCCTGGATCAGGTCGCCGACGGGCAGGCCGTAGCCGCTGTAACCGCGGGCGATGTGAACGACGAAGCGCAGATGTGACAGCACCAGTTCACGGGCAGCATCGAGGTCGCCCTGGTTCTGGAAGCGCGTCGCGAGCGCCAGCTCTTCTTCCCGGTTCAGCACCGGGACCCGCGACACCCGCTCGACGTACGCATCCAGGCTGCCGACGGGACCGGCAAGTACCAGATCAGTGTTCGAGCGAACAAGCGCGGTAGCGGTAGTCATGTTGAAGATTCCCCCTCCTGATGTTCGGGTCCGAGTCTAGCAGTCGGGATATTGGAGTGCTAAAGCCCGGAATGGTTCGTGCCGGGTGGGGACGTTCGAGGCCATTGCAATGGCAATCAAATCATTGATTTTTATGTATTTATCGATTCATTCCAGCGCGGAATGAAGTTCATGACAGGAAGCTAGCTCGGCTCGATGTCCCGAAGGTGCCGGGAGGCAGCCACGTACGATCCCAACCAGCCCAGGACGACCCCGGCAGCGAGCAGGATCAGGGTCGGCTGCAACCCTAGGCCGGCGATCTGAAAGCCACTGCCGTAGAGCCCGGCGATCCGGTTGATCGGCTCCCGCAGCGCGCCGACCACCACGGCCGTCAGCAGCCAGGCAATGAGCGCACCGCCCACGCCGTACCAGACGCCGCTGTAGAGGAAGGGACGACGCACGAAGGCATCGCTGCCGCCGACCAGCTTGGTGACCTCGATCTCGGCCCGCCTGTTCTGGATATCCAGGCGAATGGTATTGCCGACGATGGCCATGACGCCGATGGCCAGGAAGGCAGCCGTCAGAACGACCGCGCGACGTACCGCCTCCAGGATCGCCTGCAACCGGTTCACCCACGCGGTGTCGAGCTGGACCATTTCCACCGATGGCTCACCCCGGATGTCGGCTGCCAGTTCTTCGAGATGGGTCGCCGTCGCGTACTCGCCCTTGGGATGCACGATCAGCGAGTGGGGCAGCGGATTGCTGGTCAGCGCATCGATGGCCGGCCCGAAGCCGGAATCGCGGCGGAAGTCCTTCAGCGCTTCATCGGCGGTGAGCACTTTCACGTCAGCGACATCGCGCCGCTTGCGCAGCTTGTCCGCGATGCGCTGGACCTCATCGACCGACGTCGGAATCTTCGCGTACACGGACAGATCGACGGCGCGATTCCAGTTGCCGGTCGCCGTCTGCGCGTTGGCGATCAACAGATGCAGACACGCCGGCAGCGCCAGCGCGATGCCGATGACCAGCGTCGTGAGCAGGGTCGCGAGCTTGTGCTGCGACAGCCGGCCGAGTGCACCGACCGATGTCTGCAGATGACGAGTCAGCCAGGCGCCCATGTCAGCGCTTCTCCATCAGCGTCGCCGGATCGAGCAGCTTTTCCGTGGCCGCCACGCCTTCCTGAATGCGCCCGCCCTCCAGCCGGATGCGACGCACCGGAAACTGCTCCAGCAGATACAGATCGTGGCTGGCGATCAGCACCGTGACGCCGACTTCGTTGAAGCGGCGAAAGATGCTCATCACTTCCAGCGACAGGTCGGGATCGAGATTTCCCGTCGGCTCGTCGGCGATCAGGATCGGCGGCTTGCTGACGACGGCGCGCGCGATACCCACGCGCTGCTGTTCGCCGGTCGACAGTTCGAGCGGACGGCTCTGTTCGCGCCCGAGCAAGCCCACCTGATCGAGCGACGCACGCACGCGCTTGCCGATTTCCTTCGCGCCCACGCCGGCGATGATGAGCGGCAGCGCGACGTTGTCGAAAATCGTCCGGTCGTGCAGCAGTTTGTGATCCTGGAACACCACGCCGATCTGGCGGCGATAGTGAGGAATTTTCGAGCGCGGCACCGAGTTGACGTTCTGGCCGTTCACGACCAGCTGGCCCCGGGTCGGCCGCTCGATCAGCGCAATCAGCTTGAGCAGGCTGGACTTGCCCGCGCCCGAGTGACCCGTCAGGAACGCGATCTCGCCGCTGGCCAGTTCCAGCGACAGGTCGCTCAGCGCCTCGCGTCCATTCGGATAGCGTTTAAAGACGTGGTCGAAACGGATCATTCTTGCTCTTTGCGTTTCAACAGCGAGTCCACGAAATCCTCGGGATCAAACTCGTCGAAGTCCTCGGCGCTCTCGCCGGTACCGATGAAGCGGATCGGCAGCTGCAGTTCGCTCGCGAGCGCAAACACGATACCGCCCTTGGCCGTGCCGTCGAGCTTGGTCAGCACGACACCCGTGACGCCGAGCGCTTCGTTGAACAGCCGCGCCTGCTGTAACGCATTCTGCCCCTGACTGGCATCGAGCACGAGCAGCACTTCGTGCGGCGCGCGCGGATCGACCCGGCCGATCACGCGCTTCACCTTCTTCAGTTCTTCCATCAGGTTCGACTGCGTGTGCAACCGGCCGGCGGTGTCTGCCAGCAGTACGTCGATGCCGCGCGCCTTCGCCGACTGGATGGCGTCGAAGGCCACCGCCGCAGGATCGGTGCCGGCGGCCTGTGCGATCACGGGCACCGCATTGCGCTCGCCCCAGATCTGCAGTTGTTCGACAGCCGCGGCACGAAACGTATCGCCTGCCGCAAGCATGACCTTGAGACCGTGATCCTTCATGCGCCGCGCGAGCTTGCCGATCGAAGTCGTCTTGCCCGCGCCGTTGACGCCGACCACCAGGATCGCGAACGGCTTGACCGACTGATCGATCACCAGCGGAACCGCCGCCGGCTTCACGACGGCGAGCAATGAGGCGCGCAACGCTTTCAGCAGGGCGTCGAGATCTCCCAGTTCCTTGCGCGCGACCTGCTTGCGCAGACCCGAAAGAATCCTTTCCGTGGTTTCAACACCGACATCTGCCGTGATGAGCCGCGTCTCCAGTTCATCGAGCACGTTGTCATCGATGCGTCCGCCGGGGATGAGATTGGCGAGATCGTAAGTCAGCCACGAATCGCCGCGATTGAGGCGGGCGCGCAGGCGCTGGAACAGTCCGGGCTTGTGCTTGTCGGTGCCGTTCTCGGAAGTCTTCGATTTGAAACCAAACATCTGCGGAAAGAATCGCCGATCGGGTGGGGCAGCGGATTCTAGCAGTACCGCCCGGACGTTCAGACCGCGTCGGGTATGCTTTGCGCCGCCATGAGCCGCCCCCCTGGAAAATCCGCTCGCACGAAGACCGGCAAGCCGCTGCCGAACCGGTTGAGGATCATCGGCGGGCGCTGGCGCAGCGTGCCGATCACCTTCCCAGCCATCGAGGCGGTGCGCCCGTCCCCCGATCGCGTACGCGAAACGCTCTTCAACTGGCTGCAGCCGGTGATCGTCGGTTCGCGCTGCCTCGATCTGTTTGCGGGCAGCGGCGCATTGGGGCTCGAAGCCTTGTCGCGCGGCGCGTCCAGTGTCGACTTCGTCGACAGCGAGCCCGCGATCGGGCGGCATATTGCGGCGACGCTCGAAAAGCTGTGTGCCACGGGCGGCACTGCGCATGTGTCAGATGCGCTGCGCTTTCTGGACCGCAGTCCGCAGCCATTCGACATCGTCTTTCTCGACCCGCCATACGCGTCCGATCTCCTTGCGGCAGTCTGCAACAAGCTTGCTGCCGGCTGGCTCGCGCCGGACGCTTATATCTATCTCGAATGTCCCGCCGATCGCGGCCTGCCGGCGCTGCCGGCCAACTGGTCAGTGCATCGCACGAAGCAGGCGGGACAAGTGGGCTATCATCTGCTGCGCGCACACTCTGCTGAAAAAGGTGACTCATGACCGGCGCCATGTATCCGGGCACGTTCGATCCCATTACCAATGGTCATTACGATCTGGTGCGGCGTGCCGCCGATATTTTCGAGCGCGTGGTCGTGGCCATCGCGGCGAATCCCGGCAAGGCGCCGCTGTTTCCGCTGGAGGAACGCGTCAGTCTGGCGCGGACGGTGCTCGCTGACATTCCCAACGTCGAAGTCACCGGCTACGCCGGCCTCACGGTGGACTTCGCGCGCCAACACGGCTTGCGAGTCGTGGTTCGTGGCCTGCGTGCCGTCTCCGACTTCGAGTTCGAATTCCAGCTCGCGACCATGAGCCGGCATCTGACGGACAAGGTCGACTATGTCTTCCTGACGCCGACCGAGCAGTTCAATTTCATTTCTTCCACGCTGGTGCGCGAGATCGCGAGCCTCGGCGGCAATGTTGCGAAATTCGTTCACCCCGCCGTCGAGGCGGCGCTGAAGGAGGCGTGGGCGAAAAGGAAGAAGGGATAGCCGGCATCCGCGTCGACTGGCCCGCTAGTTCTGACACGTTGGGCAGTAGTAAGTCGAGCGCTGCCCCTGCACGATCTGCCGGATCGGCGTCCTGCACACCCGGCACGGTTCTCCGCCGCGTTCGTAGACGAACAGCTTCTGACGGAAGTAACCCGGCATGCCTTCCGGGTTCACGTAATCGCGCAGGGTCGTGCCGCCTTCGCGGATCGCGGCCCGCAGTACCTTGCGAATCGCTTTCACCAGGCGGGGAAACTCGTCGCTGCGCACGCGCGCGGCACTGCGTTGCGGCCGGATGCCGGCATGAAACAGGGCTTCGCTCGCATAGATGTTGCCGACGCCCACCACCCGTTGACTGTTCATCAGCAGCTGCTTGATCGCGACCTTGCGTCCGCTGGCGACGCGCGCCAGATACGCAGCGTCGAAATCGTCCGAGAGCGGCTCCGGCGCCAGCAGGCGCAGCAACGGGTGCGTCAGCGGATCGTCCTCGGTCCATAGCAGGCTGCCGAAGCGGCGCGGATCGTTGTAGCGCAGGCACTGGCCGGTCTCGAGCACGATGTCGACGTGATCGTGCGGCAGCACCGGCGTGCCGGCCGGCATCACCCGCAGACTGCCCGACATCCCCAGGTGCAGGATCATCGAGCCGCGCTCCAGATCGAACAGCAGATACTTCGCGCGCCGACGCAGTTGCTGCACGCGTTGGCCCGCCGCCAGCGCCGGCAGCTCATCCGGTATGCGCCAGCGCAGGCGCGGCTCGCGCACGACGATCCGGTCGATCACTCGCGCCGTCACCGCGGGCTCGATGCCGCGGCGCGTCGTTTCCACTTCGGGTAGTTCGGGCATGGTCCATCTTTCTGTAGGTCAGGCTTTAGCCTGACATTCTCAGGCCGGCTGAAGCCGGCCCCACAGGCAAAGCGAATCCCGGCATGGTCGGCGCTTGAAGCCGGTGAGATCGCCGTCACAGTATGGAATGAGCGTCCGGGCGGTTGCCCGACCTTCTGTGCGGTGCAGGGATTCGCTCATTTGTGGGGTCAGGGGGCCTCCGTTATAGTCCGCGCCTCCTACGTCTTATGTCCCGCGAATCCATCTTCGCGTCCTTGTCAGGGGTACACAGTGAACCTGGATTTTCTCTACGGAATTCTGAATCTTAGCTTCTGGGAATACGTCCTCGTGACCTTCGTGATGATCCAGGTCACGTTCATGGGCGTCACGTTGTACCTGCATCGCGATGCCACCCATCGCAGCCTCGATCTGCACCCCGCGCTGCGGCATTTTTTCCGCTTCTGGCTGTGGATGAGTTCGGGCATCGTCACCCGCGAATGGGTGGCTGTGCATCGCAAGCATCACGCGAAGTGCGAGACGAAGGACGATCCGCACAGCCCCGTCATCCATGGCCTCAAGAAGGTGCTGCTCGAAGGCGCCGAGCTGTACCAGGCCGAAGCACGCAATCCGGAAACCACGGACAAGTTCGGTCGCGGCACGCCCGATGACTGGATGGAACGCAACGTCTATCTGAAGCACCGCAACTGGGGCATCGTGCTGATGGTCGTCATCGACCTGCTCCTGTTCGGCGTGCCGGGCATCATCATCCTTGCTGCGCAGATGCTGGCGAATCCGCTGATGGCGGCGGGCGTCATCAACGGCATCGGCCACTACTACGGCTATCGCAATTTCGAGTGCCCGGATGCGGCGCGCAACGTGATGCCGTGGGGCTTCCTCGTCGCCGGCGAGGAGCTGCACAACAATCATCATGCCTTCCCGAGCTCGGCGAAGTTCTCGATCCATCGCTGGGAATTCGACATCGGCTGGCTCTACATCCGCGTGTTCCAGACGCTGGGCCTGGCGAAGGTGATCCGCGTCGCGCCCGAGCCGGCGCGCGTCGAACCGCGCAGCCACATCGATCTGGAAACCGTGCGCGCCGTGATCGTCAACCGCATGCACGTGCTGCGCGAATACACCCGCAACGTCACGGTGCCGGTGTTCCGCGAGCAGCTCGCCGCCGCAAGCGGTCAGCTGACGCGCCGCGTGAAGAAGCTGCTGGTGCGCGAGCCGGTGCTGCTCGACCAGGCAGCGCAGTCCAAGCTCAAGGAAGTGCTGGCGAACAATCATGCGCTGCAGACGGTGCACGAGTTCCGCGAACGCCTGCGTGTGCTGTGGAACGGCTCGAACATGAGCAACGAATCGCTGCTGGCGCATCTGAAGGAATGGATCGCGCAGGCCGAAGCCAGCCGCATCAAGGTGCTGCAGGATTTCGCCGCGAGCCTGCGTGGCTACGCGATGCAGCCGGCCTGACGTTCGGGTCGACTCGAGGGCTCGATAGAGAACCCGCCTCAAGGCGGGTTTTCTTTGTCCTCTTCCTGTAGGTCAGGCTTTAGCCTGACACCGAAGAGGCCGGCTGAAGCCGGCCCCACAGGGGAGAAGGAAATCCCGAAAAAAAAAGCCCGCCAGAGGCGGGCTTTTTCTCGATCTCGGTGCCGCCGTTTCCGGCCGGACACTTACTTGATCTTGGCTTCCTTGTAAGCGACGTGCTTACGCGCCTTCGGATCGAATTTCTTCACTTCCATCTTGTCCGGGTGCAGGCGCTTGTTCTTGGTCGTGGTGTAGAAGTGACCGGTGCCCGCAGTCGACAGCAGTTTGACTTTTTCGCGCATGGTGCTTCGCTCCGCTTAGATCGTCACGCCCTGGGCGCGCAGTTCAGCAACCACCACTTCGATGCCCTTCTTCTCGACCGTGCGCAGGCCCTTGGTCGACAGGCGCAGGCTGACGAAACGGCGTTCGGTTTCCAGCCAGAAACGCTGCGTGTGCAGGTTGGGCAGGAAGCGGCGACGACGCTTGTTGTTGGCGTGCGAAACGCGGTTACCCGTCATCGGCTTCTTGCCGGTGATTTCACAGACTCTCGACATGGCGATTCCTCGGGTGGCTCGCCGCTCGAGGGACTCGAGAGCGGGCCGGGGAAAAATGAGTCGCGCTTTATACCAGCGGACCGGCGGCCGGGCAAGGACGAAGGCCGGGAAGTTCACGGCCCGCTCATGCAGAAGGGGCCTACAGAAGCCCCCGTTCGGCAAAGGATTCGCAGACCCCGTCGGCGATGATCAGGTGATCCAGCACCCGGATGTCGACCAGCGCCAGAGCCTGCTTCAGGCGGCGCGTGATGAGTTCGTCGGCCTGACTGGGTTCGGCCACCCCGGACGGATGGTTGTGCGCCAGGATCACCGCAGCGGCGTTCCTCGCCAGGGCTTCCTTGACCACCTCCCGGGGATGAACGCTGGCGCCGTCGATGGTGCCGCGGAACAGTTCCTCGAAGGCGATGACCCGGTTGCGGTTGTCGAGGTAGACGCAGCAGAACACCTCGTGCGGCAGGTCGCGCAGGCGCATCCGCATGAATTCCTTTGTGGCGCGCGGATTTGCGAGCGCCGAGCCGGTCAGCATGAGTTGCTGATAGTGGCGCCGGGTCAGTTCCAGAGCCGCCTGCAGCGCGACATACCGGGCCGGGCCGAGGCCGCGGGCGGCGCAGACCTTTTCCCGATCCGCAGTCAGCAGCGACCGCAGCGAGCCGAATTCCGTCAGCAGGTCCCGCGCGACATCGATGGCGCTGCGACCGCGCGTGCCGGTGCGGATCAGGATGGCCAGCAGCTCCGCTTCGCTCAGCGCCTGCGACCCCAGTTCGAGCAGTTTCTCGCGCGGCCGCTCCCCGGCTGGCCAGTCCCGAATCGACATTCCCTGATTCTCCGTCCGGCGATTCCGGATCCCGGCAACGCGCCATTCTGACCGCCGGCAATGCGCTGAAATTGCGCCATTCCCGGGCGTTCGGCCCGAAATGCACGTGCAACATGCCGCCGCGGAATGCAGGTATGCCGCAGGTGGTTTGCGGCTGTTCGCGGGCCGCGCCCATAATCCTGCCCATGACCGCAGCCCGAAAAATTCTGCTTGGCGTGACTGGCGGCATCGCTGCCTACAAGAGTCCCGACCTCGTGCGTCGCCTCATCGACCGCGGCGCCGAAGTGCAGGTCGTGATGACACGCGGCGCGCAGGAATTCGTCACTCCATTGACGTTTCAGGCCGTCTCCGGCCGGCCGGTGCGGACCGATCTCTGGGACGAAGCCGCCGAAGGCGCGATGGGTCACATCGAACTGGCGCGCTGGGCCGATGACATCGTCATCGCGCCGGCCACGGCGGATGTTCTCGCCAAACTCGCGCACGGTTTCGCCGAGGATCTGCTGACGACGCTGTGTCTTGCCTCGACCGCATCCATCACCGTCGCGCCGGCGATGAATCGCCAGATGTGGGCGAATCCGGCCACGCAGGCGAACGTGAAGCTGTTGCAGAGTCGTGGCGTCCGCGTTCTCGGACCGGCGAGCGGCGAGCAGGCCTGCGGCGAAGTCGGCGCCGGCCGGATGCTCGAACCGGTGCAGATCGCCGAAGAGATTTTCGCGGCGCTGCCGGTCGACGGGGGCCTCAAAGGTCTCAAGGTCGTGATCACTGCGGGGCCGACGCGCGAGGCGATCGATCCGGTGCGCTTCATCAGCAATCGCAGCTCCGGCAAGATGGGATTCGCCGTGGCCGAAGCGGCACGCCAGGCCGGCGCGAAAGTCGTGCTGGTCAGCGGACCCGTGCAGATCGCAGCACCGCCCGGTGTCGAGAAAATCCCGGTCGAGACTGCCGATCAGATGCTCGCGGCCGTGCAGTCGCAGGTGAAGGACGCCGATATTTTCATCGCTGCCGCCGCTGTTTCGGACTATCGCTGCAGCGAAGTGGCCTGCCAGAAGATCAAGAAGACCAGCGACAACATGACGCTCGCGTTGTCGCGCGCGCCCGATGTGCTCGCAACGATCGGGCGCAGCGAGTCGCCGCCGTTCCTCGTCGGCTTCGCGGCCGAGACGGAGAACGTCGAGGCGAATGCGCTCACCAAGCTGAACTCGAAGAACCTCGACATGATCGCCGCCAACAAGGTCGGCGAAGGTCTGGCTTTCGACAAGGACGACAATGCGCTCACCGTGTACTGGCGCGGCGGCAAGCAGGAACTGTCGCTGACCAGCAAGGCCGCGCTCGCGCGACAGCTCGTCGCCGTGATCGCGGAGCGCTATCGCAGCCGCGTCACTACCACCACAACAACGACTTCCAATCGACCCGCCATTCATGCCACTCGCTGACGGGGCCGCCGCCCCAGCCGCCACATCGCGGCACCGACTTCAGGTCAAGGTTCTCGATCCACGCATCGGCCGCGACTATCCGCTGCCGCAGTACGCCACCAGCGGCTCCGCCGGTGTCGATCTGCGCGCCTGCATCGATGCGCCGCTGGAACTGAAACCCGGCGATACGCAGCTCATTCCGTCGGGCATCGCCATTCATCTCGAAGATGCGGGTTTCGCCGCCATCGTGTTGCCGCGCTCGGGTCTCGGTCACAAGCACGGCATCGTGCTGGGCAACCTGGTCGGGTTGATCGACTCGGACTACCAGGGCCAGATTTTCGTTTCAGTCTGGAATCGCGGACAGACCACGTTCACGATCCAGCCCGGTGAGCGCATCGCGCAGCTTGTCGTGGTGCCGGTGGTGCAGGTGGAATTCGATGTCGTGAATGAGTTTGCGGCGTCGGAGCGCGGAGCGGGCGGGTTCGGGAGTTCGGGAAGAGGCTAGTTTTTCTGCCTGTGGGGCCGGCTTCAGCCGGCCTTCCTCTCCGCAGATGGCCGGCTGAAGCCGGCCCCACATCGCATCACTTGATCCCTTTCAGTTCCTTGAAGCGGGCGATGTCTGCGCTGAAGCTCGCCTTGATCCCGTCCTGCTCCCTGCGCGTCTTCGCCAGCGTTTCCTGGTACACGCGCATGCCGTTCACGGTGTTCACCATCTCCTCGGCCAGGTGATCCGGCAGCGGCGGCGCATTCGGCTTGTCGTTGTACGGCTTGAAGCGCGCAATCTGCTGTTCGAGGCGCTTCTGGCGATCGCGCAGGTTGGTGATGCTCTGTTCGGTGACCCGGTACTGGGAATCCAGCAGCTCCAGGCGCTGGTCGCGCAGGCGTTCGATGTCTTCGACCGTCAGATACGTTTCGATCAGCATCCGGTCGCGCAGCTGGCGTTGCTCGCGCTGCTTTCTGACGCCGGTTTCGCTGAGTTCGCGTTGTTCGCGGCTGGCGCGCGAGGCACTGCCTTCGATGACGCGGATCACCATGCCGTTGCTGTTGAGCACTTCGGTATCGAGCCCTTCGCACTGCGGCGGTTTCGAGTCGCCATAGTGGGTCTGACCCGAAGCATCCCGGCAGCGGTAGAAGGCTTCGTGGCTGGAAGACGACGCTGCCGCCATCGCAGTGCCGCCATAGGCGAGCGCTGCAAGCAGGGCGGCTGTGTGAGTCGTCGTGAATCGCACCGTTTCCATCCTCAAGAATCGCGGCAGGTCGAATGCTGGGCCTGATTCCGCTCGCGCGAGGCCGGTACTATAGGACCGGCGCACCGCGGCAGGTCAATCGTCCCGGGGTTCGGGGCCTTCAGGCCGCGACGCCGTACTCATTTCTATAACGCTGCAGGGCCGCCAGCTGCTGCTCGTCCCCCTTGGCCTGCAGGTGAGAAATCAGATCGGTGAGCTTGAGGATGCTGGTGACCGGCAGCCCCAGCACCTGCTCGACTTCCTGCACCGCCGAGCGTTCGGTCTGACCGCGCTCCTGGCGATCGAGAGCAATCACGACCCCCGAAGGTGTCGCCCCGGCCGCCCGGATCAGATCGACCGACTCGCGGATCGCCGTGCCCGCGGTCATCACGTCGTCGATGATCAGCACGCGTCCGCGCAGCGGCGCGCCGACGATGTTGCCGCCTTCGCCGTGATCTTTCGCTTCCTTGCGGTTGAAGCTCCAGGGCACGTCGCGGTTGTGCCAGTCCGCCAGCGCCACGGCCGCGGCCGATACCAGCGGGATACCTTTATATGCAGGTCCGAACAGCACATCGAACTGCAGGTTCGCCTGCTGGATGGTCTCGGCGTAGAACCGTCCGAGCGCCGCGAGTGCGCGTCCGGAGTTGAACAGCCCCGCATTGAAGAAGTAGGGACTCGTCCGGCCGGACTTGAGCTTGAATTCGCCGAAGCGCAGCACGCCGAGTTCGAGGCAGAGATCGATGAAGGAGGAGGACATGGGCAGCAGTCGAGGTTTGGCGGAGGGCGGATAGTATCGGACCGGGCGCGACTTCTATACTCCCCGCATGCACCTCATCTACTGCAATCGCTCGCACTGCGCATGAGCGAAGCCACTGCCGCGGCCCCGGCTGAGAAGGCTCCCGAAGACAAACCCCGGCTGCGCGATGTACTGGCGAGTCCCAAGATGCTTGCCATCATGGTGCTCGGTGCGTCCTCGGGATTTCCGAACCAGATTACCGAGAGCGCGCTGCAGGCATGGCTCAAGGACAGCGGTGCGACGAACACGACCATCGGCATCCTGTCCTACGTCGCATTGCCATACCTGTTCAAGTTCGTGTGGGCGCCTTTTCTCGATCGCTATCCCATCCCGCTGCTGGGTCGACGACGCGGCTGGATCCTGATCGCGCAGTTTGCGATCGCGGCCTGCATCGGACTGTTCGCGCTCCAGAACCCGCATGTATCTCTCATGCCGATTGCAATGTGCGCGGTGGCGATCGTCTTCTTTTCGGCGACTCAGGACATCGCGTTCGATGCATACCGCACCGATGTTGCGAAGCCTGCGGAGCGTGGGCTTGCCGCCGCCGCCAACAATCTGGGCTATCGGACCGCGGCCTGGGTTGCAGCGGCGTTTGCGCTCATCTGCGCCCAGTATTTCGGCTGGCGGCTGGCATTTCTGATTCTCGCGGGCGTCATGGCCGCGTTCGCCATCGCGACGTGGCGTGCGCCGGAGCCCGAATATCGTCAGGCACCGCCCAGAACATTGCGCGAATCCGTCGTCGAGCCGCTGCGCGAACTGCTGAGTACGCCGGGTTCCGTCGTGCTGATCCTGCTCATCGTGATGTTCAAGATCGGTGATGCGTTTGCGCTGCGACTGTTTACGCCGTTCATGATGGACGTCGGCTTCAGCAAGGCCGAGATCGCATTGGTGCTGAAAGCCTTGTTCACGGCGAGCGCGATCGTCGGCGCGATCCTCGGCGGTATCTGGATGGTGAAGCTGGGATTGCTGCGATCCATGCTGATTTTCGGCGTGCTGCAGGCGCTGTCGAATCTTCTGTACTGGCTGCTCGCGGTCACCGGCAAAAGCTATCCGGTGATGGTGGCCGCCGTGTGTGTCGACAACGTCGCGGGTTCGATGGGGAACATCGCCTCAGTCGCGCTGATCATGGCGTTGTGCGATGTGCGCTTCAGCGCATTCCAGTATGCGCTGTTGTCATCTTTCGCCTTGTTGCCGCGCTACACGCTGGGCGGTCCGGCCGGCTGGATCGCCGATCACAATGGCTGGCCGGCGTACTACGTGATCAGCTTTCTGATCGCGCTGCCGGGACTCGTGATGGTCTGGGTCATGCGCGAACGGGTCGACGCGCTCGATCGCGAGCAGTGAAGACGTGGATTCCCGCCTGCGGCGGAATGACGAATCAGCAGTGAGCGCGGCTTTCTACAGATCCCGCGGACTCGGCCACTCCGAATAACCCGACGTTTCGGCACGATCCAGGCTGGTCAGTGGATCAGCCCACGTGCCGGTCGACGTCGTCTCGCGTTCGTTCTCGTAGTCTTCGGGTTCGATGTCGACCGAACCGCTCCAGTCTTCGGGCGCCTTCGCTTCTTCGAACTGCTGTTCGTGCCAGGATTCGAGATCGAATTCTTCCACAGTGCCGTCGAAGTGTTGCACTTCGACCGTGCCGTCATCGCGGTCGATGGCTACGACCTCGAAGGTGGCGCCGTCCATCCGGCGATACCAATCCCCAACAACCGGACTCGGCGACGTCATGACTTCCTCCGTAACAAGGTCCGTTCGGGCGGATTCGCAGTCCCTTGCAGGCAAGGTTTTTCTGCGCGCATGTGTCGGCAGCGATGCTGTCGGCGAGATCTGTTTTATGCCTGTGTGCCTGCGGATTCAAGAGGCATTTTTTCTGCAGAGCATCAAAGGATGGCGGCGAATGTCGCGCGAGTGCGTGAGTGCGACTGCTTTGTAACTCGCGTGACCTTCGTCACTTCCTTCGATACTCCATATCCCACACGCCGTGCCCCAGTCGATGGCCGCGTTTCTCGAAGCGCGTGAGCGGGCGCATGGCAGGTCGATCGATGAATCCCTTGTCGCCTGCGACATTGACGAAATCCGGAGACGCGTCGAGCACTTCGCGCATCTGCATTGCGTAGTGCTCCCAGTCGGTAGCCAGTCGCAACAGACCGTCCTGCTTCAACTTGCTGGCGAGCAGCGCAACGAACGGCGGTTGAATGAGGCGTCGCTTGTGATGACGTTTCTTGTGCCAGGGATCGGGGAAGAAGATGTGCACGAACGAGATCGACGCATCGGGAAGCCGCTGCAGCACTTCGACGGCGTCATGACTCATCACGCGCAGATTCGTGAGCGATGCCGCTCGAGCGCCGAGCATCAGGTGGCCGACGCCGGGACGATGCACTTCGATGCCGAGACAATCCACGCCGGGATTTGCTTGCGCGAAATCGAGCAGCGCCTCGCCGTTGCCGAAACCGATTTCGATTGCGCGCGGTGCGTCGCGCCCGAAAGCCTGCGGCAAATCGATCGGAGCGTCAGCGAACTCGATACCGAAGATGGGCCACAGCTCCGTCATTGCCCGCTGCTGAGCAGCCGTCGCGCGTCCCATGCGCAGCACGTAACTGCGAACCGTGCGGCGTTGCGGTTGATCGGGAGGAGGATCGGTGTCGGCGGGATCGCTGGTCATGTCGCGTATGCAGGTCGGCGGGCGCGCGATGATAGCGACGCGGCGCTGCTTCAGCCAGATTCGCGCAGATGATCGAGCAGCACCCGCGCCGCGGGATGCAGTTCGGCGCCGGAACGCGTGCACAGGAACAACTGTCGCGCCGCCCAATCGTCGCTCAGCGGAATGGCCGTCAGCGACAGTGATTTCGTGTACGGCGTACTGGTGGCGCGCGGCACGATGCTGACACCGAGTCCCGCCGCGGCCATCGCGCAGGCGGCGTCGAAGCTCGTGACATGCATGCGCGAGTTCAGCGTGAGCCCGGCCTCGATGGCCATGCGCGTGAGCAGGTGATGAAGCGCACTGTCGGCATGCAGGCCGATGAACGGCAGCTCGGCGACTTCCGAAAACTTCAGCGTGCTGCGCTTTGCCAGCGGATGCACCGGTTGCAGCACGACAACGAGATCGTCGCGCCGGAAAGGAACGGCCGTCAGACCATCCACGGCCGGTTGCTCGCTGATGATGCCCAGGTCCGCCGAGTTGTCCGCAACCGCGGCTGCAATGGCGGAACTCACGTGCTCTTCCAGATGCACGTGAATGTCGGGATGCTTCGCCGCGAACGACGCGAGCGCAGCGGGCAGGAACTCGACCATCGCGGAGATATTGGCGAAGACCCGCACATAGCCGCGCGCGCC
>NZ_DAINNK010000014.1:31466-75958 GCF_036735925.1 Povalibacter sp. | reverse complement strand
GCCGCAAGGCGCCGCTGCCGAAGATCCGCGCGCGGCGCTGGCTCGACCGGCGGCACGACGAGCGGAGAAAGAATTGAAAGTGACGAAAGTCACGCAAGTCACGAAGGTGCAGGAGTAGAACCGGCATCACCTCATTCACCCTCGTCACTTCCGTGACTTGCGTGACTTTCGTCACCTACCTCATGTCCTACACCCGCCTCACCCTGCTGCCGTCGCAACTGGTCCTCGCCGTCGAGGAAGGCGAGACCATTCTCGATGCGGCCTTGCGCGCGGGATTGAATCTGCCGCACAGCTGCAAGGGCGGGCATTGCGCTGCGTGCCGCGCGCGGCTGATCAGCGGGGAAGTCCGCTATCCGGCGGGACCGCCGTTAGGCATCACCGCGGCCGAGGCTGCAGGTGGTTACGCACTGCTGTGCCAGGCACACGCTGCGAGCCCGGAACTCACGGTGGAAATCCGCGAGATCCGGCCGCCGGTGCCGGAAGAACGCATTCAGAGCCTGCCGTGTCGCATCGAGCGCATGGAAGCACTCGCGCCCGGCGTGATGGCGGTGTATCTGCGGCTGCCATCCGCGGAGACGTTCAATTTCGTCGCCGGCCAGTATCTCGACATCATGCTGCCGCAGAACCGGCGCCGCAGTTTCTCGATCGCCAATCCGCCGCACGATGCCCAGTTCATCGAACTGCACATCCGTCGCGTCGCCGGCGGCGAGTTCACGCAGCAGCTGTTCGCCGGTATGAAGGAGAAGACGCTGCTGCGGATCGAAGGTCCGCTCGGACAGTTCTGGTTCCGCGAGGAATCGCCGCGGCCCGCACTGCTCATCGGCGGCGGCACCGGTTACGCGCCGCTGCGCGCGATGCTGCATCACCTGCTGGAACGCGGCGATCGACGTCCGCTGCATCTGTACTGGGGCGCACAGACGCGCGCCGACCTTTACGAGGACGCCATGCTGCGCGAGATGACGCAGCGCTATCCCAACCTCGCCTATACGCCGGTGCTGTCGAATGCGACGCCGCTCGACGAATGGCAGGGCCGCAGCGGCTGGGTTCACGAAGCGGCCTTTGCCGATCACCCGCGACTCGCCGACTATGACGTCTACGCGAGCGGCCCGCCGGTGATGGTCGAAGCGGTCCGCCGTCACTTCAGCGAGCAGGGACTGCCCGCCGATCAGTTGTTCTTCGACTCGTTCGACTTCGCGCCGGATGCGCTGGAGAAGCTGCGGCAGACCAAACCGGGTCAGTAAATCTGCTCTCTCTTCCTCTTCCTGTGGGGCCGGCTTCAGCCGGCCATCTGCAGAGGAAGGCCGGCTGAAGCCGGCCCCACAGGAGGAGCGCTCAGCGAGTCTGCGTCGCTGCCGCCAGCGCCGCACGCCGCCGTCGATTCCAGCGCCAGATGAGCGGCGCGAGGATCACGTCGTAGCACCAGGCCGCGAGCGGCTCGACCGGCGGCAGCCGGATGAACCACGCAAGCCCGCGCCAGTACGGCAGCGCCGCCCAGATCGTGCACAGCGCTTCGATGCCGCTCAGCATCCGTCCCGAATCCGCGAGCACATATACGCGCCGACGCGCCGTCTGCAGATCGATTCCATAGCGACTCATCAGTTCGGGGCGGGTCGCGACATCGTCGAACTGCCAGCGCTTCCCCAGGCGCCGCGCGGCGCGACAGTAGGTGTTCATCTCGCCATCGCAGATCGGACAGAACGTGTCGTAGAGCACATCGCTCGGCGCATCCGTGCGCATGCACAGATCGGCGAGCGCCTCATCGATCCGCGGATATTGGAATTCGAAACCCGACGCCAGCGCCTTCACCGGCAACACGCGCTGACCATCGAGCAGGAGCTGCGCGCGTTCGCCGAGCAGGCAACGCAGCATGGTTTCCGGGGCACGCACCGTCAGGGAACGTCCGAACTGTGCGGCCAGCTGGCGTGCGAATTCGTGCTGACGGACAGGCACCGGCGCTGTGGCGTTGATCGGTCCGTCGACGTCGCCGCGGTCGAGACAATGCTCGATCAGGCGCAGCACATCGTCGATGTGAATCCACGACAGCCATTGCCGGCCCGAGCCGAGCACGGCAGCAATCCGGGCGCGCGCTGCCAGGATCTGCTGCGGCAATGCGCCGCCATCGCGTCCCAGCACGACGCCCAGACGCAGGCTGCAAACGCGTACGCCATGACTCTTTGCGCGTTGCGCGGTGAGTTCCCAGATCTGGCACAGCTGCGACTGGAAGATCGTGCGGCCACGATCGGCCTCGCACAGTTCTTCGTCGCCGCGCACGCCGTAGTAGCCCACGGCCGATGCCGTCACGAGCACGGCGGGCTTGTGCTGCAGCCGGCCGATCAGCTCCACGACGGCCTCCGTCACTGCGACGCGACTGGCGATCAGTTGACGACGCCGGCGCCCGGTCCACGGTCGCGAAATGATCGGCTCGCCGGCCAGATTGACGATCGCATCGATGCGCACATCGGCGGCGATCTCGACCAGCGACGTGCAGATCGTGACGTGCGGTCCGAACAGATCGAGCGCGCGCTCGCGACGGCGCGCGAGCACCAGCACGTCGTCGCCGGCCGCGATCAATCGCCGGCATACCTGCCGGCCGATGAAGCCGGTCGCGCCCGTGACGAGGATCCGTCGCGGTTGAAGTTTGCTGCCGGCAAACAGCGGATCGCGCAGCCATCGCGGCGGCCGGCGCGGCAGGAACATCGCGAGCAGCGAACCGGCAATCAGCAGGACCACGAGCAGGTTCATGTCCATCACCCTCACTGAAAGATCCCATCCTGGAAGAACATCCGGCCAAACCAGTGATGATTCGTGTCCATGGTGAAGCGGAATCGGCCCTCGCCGAGATCGCGATGCACGACGTGGGTCGCACCGGGCAGGAACCAGTCCGGCAGCCGCACGCGCCAGCCGCCGGCGCGGAAGAAGTAACCGGTGCTGAGAAAATGCAGTTCGCCCCGTTCCTCGAACACCTTCAGGCGCATGTGCAGGCCGGCGTTCAATGCCTCGATGAGCGTGCCGTCGTCATCGAGTTGCTTGGTCGAGCGCACGACGACGGGCGCACGACCGGCGAATTCGTAGCAGCGCTCCCACACGATGCCGTCGGCGGTATCGATCACACGCACGGTCATGGGCACGTCCTCGCCGGTGTACGGCGCGACCGGCGTGCCGAAGAGCCGGCACAACTGCGCGAACCAGCGCCCGCTGCGCGATGCAGCCACCTTGCAGGCGCCGCGATAGATCACGTTCGCGTGCGCCGCATGGACGAAGCGCGTCCGCACGGCCGGCGGCAATCGCGACCAGGCGCTGTCGCCGAGCAGCCGGTGAAAATCCGGGTAGCGGCCGCCGGTCAGCGGCACCTCGGTGAGATCTCCGAGAACGGTCGTGTTCATGTTCTTGTCCTTCCGCTTCCAGCGTCGTCCGTAATTTCAGGAATTTCTGAAACTTGGCGGCAAAAAAAATGCTCGCTCCGTCACCCCACGATCTTCGCGACCCGCGTTCCCATGCGCATGAGCTTGAGCAGCGTCGGCCGCGGCATGTCGCGGATCTGGTCGTACCAGCCGGTCATCTCTTCGAGAAACTCGAGCATGGTCGCGATACGCTCCTTCACCTGCTCCGGGGTCTCGGTATCGCGTTTCGATTCCTGCGCGCACTCGCGCAGCATCTGCACCGTCGGGTCGATCTCGCGGCGCTTGCGACCGTCGAGGATCGTCGTGAGCACTTCCCAGATATCCTTGCGGGCCTGGAAGTAGTCGCGACGGTCGCCGATGACGTGGGTGATGCTGACCAGGTCCCAGACCTGCAATTCCTTGAGGCTGACGCTGACGTTGGAGCGGGCGATGGCCAGCGTCTCGGCGATGTCGTCAGCGGTCAGCGGCTCGGGAGCGAGGAACAGCAGCGCGTGGATCTGGGCCACGGAGCGGCTCACCCCCCAGCGGCTGCCCATTTCGCCCCAGTGGAGGACGCAGCGTTGGATCGTGGGTGTGAGTTTCATGTCGGGTAAGTCGGTTATTTCAGGAATGTCTGAAAATTACGGAAAGATCGACCGGGCTGTCAATGCGGCGAGTGCCTATCGCGGCACCGTGGGGGCCGCAGCATGACTGCGCCGAAGCCCCATGCGCTGATCGTCGGCTGCGGCTATGTCGGCGAGCGTCTGGCCCGCCGCCTGGCCGACACATACGACATAACGGCGGTCGTGCGCACGCCCGCGCGCGTGGCCGAACTTACCGCGCGCGGCATCAAGACCTTTGCACTCGATCTCGACCGCGTACGGCTCGGCGCCTGGATTCCGGAAAAACTCGAACAGGCGGCGATCTTCTACCTGGCGCCGCCGCCGGCGGCCGGCGAAAGCGATCTGCGGCTCGACCGCTTCCTGCAACTGGCGACGGTGCCGCCGCGCGCCTTCGTCTACCTGAGCACCACGGGTGTCTATGGCGACACGGACGGCGCGCCCGTCGACGAGGGCAGTCCGGTGCAACCCATGACCGATCGCGCCCGTCGACGCGTCAGCGCCGAGGAAATGACGCGCGTGTGGTGCACCGAGCGTCGCGTGCGTCGCGTGGTGCTGCGAGTCCCCGGCATCTACGGTCCGGGACGCCTGCCGCTAGAACGGCTGCGAAAGCGCGAAGCCACCCTGCACCCCGACGAAGCCGGCATCAGCAATCGCATCCATGTGACGGATCTGGTCGAAGCCTGCGTCGCCGCCGCCCTCAATCCCGAGGCCCGCGGCATCTACAACGTGACCGACGGCAATTCCTGCAGCTCGACTGCCTTTCTCGATCGCGTCGCTGCACTGACCGGGCTGCCGCCCGCGCCACGGGTTTCGATGGACGAGGCGCAGCTGACGTTCAGTCCGGAACGCCTGTCGTTCCTGCACGAATCACGGCGCGTCAGCAACGAACGGATGCTGAAGCATCTCGGCGTCAAGCTGAGGTTTACGGATCTCGATGCGGGGATACGCGACAGCCTGGAGAAAGAAGACTGAGAGCCTTCTCCTGTGGGGCCGGCTTCAGCCGGCCTTTTTCAAGCCAGGAGGCCGGAGGAAGCCGGCCCCACAGAAGAGCGAACCTCAACCGTCAGCCCGGCTGACTCTTCCTGCTCCCCAGCCACTTCCGGATCGGCGCCCACTGTTCCCAGTCCGGCCCCGCGAGATATTCGGGCAGTTCGAAAATGCCCATGCCGCGCTGGAAGGCGCGCAGATAGTTGGTCGACTGGCGCAGCGAAGTGAGGTACGGCACCTTCAGCTTGCCGAGATACTTGTCGAGTTCCTCGAACATCAGCGTGTTCTCGCGCACGCGGTTGGCGATCACGGCCAGCTTGGCCTGCTCGCGCTGCACCTTGCCGAGTTCGAGCAGTTCGCTCATGAAATGAGCACAGGCCTTCATGTCGATCGGCGACGGCATCACCGGCACGAGAATGGTTTCGGCGCGTCGCACCAGTTCGTTCATTTCCGAACCGTGGGTGCGCGCGGGCGCATCGATCACCAGCACTTCGGTATCGCGCGGCACGCCGCGCACGCCTTCGTCATAGGCCGGCACGCCCTGAATCTTCGGCAGGTCGTCCGGACGCGTCTCGAGCCAGTCGAGGCTGGTGCGTTGCGGATCGTAGTCGGCGATCGCCACCTTGTAGCCATCGATGGCGAACAGCGTGGCGATGTTGGTGGCGAGCGTGCTCTTGCCGCAGCCGCCCTTCGAATTCATAACCATCACGTGGCGCATGAAATCCTCGCTTCGCGCTGGCGTGAAAAGCCCGGCGATCGAATTGTTCTTCAAGGAGCCTTTTGCCGGCGGCTACGTTAAGGTGGCCTCGTGGAAATGTCCACGCGCGGAGACATTCGCATGGCTTTCGCAAACCCTTCACCGGCGGCGATCGCTGCACTCCTGCGTTCGGCCCGGGTCATCGCCGTCGTCGGCCTTTCCGACAATCCGCACCGGCCGAGTTACGAAGTGGCTGCCGCCCTGCTCGACTACGGCTACCGGATCATTCCCGTGAGTCCCGCGCTCTCCGTCTGGGAAGGCATCCGGGCCGTTCCCGATCTCGATCACGTCGCGGATGCGCTGAGCCCCGGCGAGCACGTCGATATCGTCGACGTCTTCCGCCAGCCGCAGCACGTCGACGACATCGTCGCCGACTGTCTGCGCCTGCGCTTCCCCGCCCTGTGGCTGCAGCTCGGCGTGATCAACGAATCCGCCGCAGAACGCGCCGTGGCCGGCGGCATGACCGTCGTCATGGACAAGTGCATCAAGGTAGAGCGGATGAGGATGGGGTGAGGAAGGCGCCTTCCGTATACTCCGCCCATGCTGTTGAACTTCACCAAGATGCATGGCCTGGGCAACGATTTTCTGGTGTTCGAGGCGCCTGCCGACGACGCCGTGCCCGACAGCGAACGCATGCGCCAGCTCGCCGATCGACGCACGGGCATCGGCTTCGACCAGGCATTGGTGCTGCTGCCGCCGCGGAAGCCCGGCACCGACGTCTACTACCGCATCTTCAATGCCGACGGTTCCGAAGTGGAGCAATGCGGCAATGGCGCGCGCTGCGTCGGCAAGCTCGTCGCGCAGAAGCTGGCGCGACAGCAATTGCACATGGACAGCCTCGGCGGCCGCGTCGATGTGCAGTTGCGCAATGACGGCCTGGTGTCAGTCGACATGGGCATTCCGGATTTCAATCCTGCGGCACTGCCCTTCGAGGCTGCGCGCGAAGCCGATGTCTATCCGCTTCGTGTCGGCGAGACGGAGCTGCAGATCAGCGCGGTCTCGATGGGCAATCCGCACGCCGTGATGCGCGTGCCTTCCGTCGCCGACGCGCCCGTGGACACCATCGGACCTGCGGTAGAGAATCACACGCGCTTCGCCAGGCGGACCAACGTCGGTTTCATGGAGGTCGTGAGCCGCAATCACATCCGCCTGCGCGTGTTCGAGCGCGGCGTCGGTGAAACCCAGGCCTGCGGCACCGGTGCATGCGCTGCGGTCGCGGTGGGGAGAAAGCTGGGCCTGCTGGACGAAGAAGTCGCCGTCGATGCGCCGGGTGGACGCATGACGGTGCGCTGGCCGGGTCCCGGCGAACACCTGTGGATGACCGGCCCTGCGGTCACCGTGTTCCGGGGAACGGTCGAGATCTGACCCTACAACTCGAGGTTTCATGAGCAAGCAACCTGTCCGCGGCGTCGAAGTCGACTCCCTGCCGGAAGAAGTCATCGCCGAATATCTGCAGCACCATCCCGACTTCTTCGAACGCCACGCGGCCCTGCTGACCCGTCTCAAGTTGCCTCACGGCCGCGGCTCTTCCGCGATCTCGCTCGTCGAACGCCAGGTGGCCGTACTGCGCGAGAAGAACGAGAAAGCCGAAGCGCAACTGCATGACCTCGTCGGCGTCGCCCGCGACAACGATGCGCTCGCCGACAAGATCCACAAGCTCTCCCGCCGGCTGATCCGCGCCCGCACGGCAGAGGCACTCGTCGATGCGCTCGAAGCGTCGCTGCGCGAGGACTTCGGCGCCTCCGAATGGCTGATGGTCCTCGCCCCCGCCGCGGAGTCCGGTTTTCACCAGATCACCAGCCGCCATCTGCGCCTCGTCGAGCCGACCGCCGCCGAACTGAAAATGTTCGAAACTTTGTTCAGCGGTGGCAAGCCGCGCTGCGGCCAGATCCGCGACAGCCAGCGCGATTTCCTGTTCGGCACCGGCACGATCGAAATCGGCTCCGCCGCGCTCGTACCGCTCGGTCCGCAGGCAGCGGCCGGATTGCTGGCCATCGGCAGCCCCGACACGGAACGCTTCTCGCCGGCCATGAGCACGGAATTTCTCGCACGCATCGGCGAGCTGGTGAGCGAGGCGGTGGGGGCGGTGTGAGGCGACCCGTCGGCCGAGGGCACCGTCATGCATGACGATGCCCTCGCCTGGCTGCCGCGATTCCTGAGCCATCTTTCTTCCGAACGCCGGCTCTCGGCACACACGCACGTCAACTATCGGCGCGACCTGGAGCTGTTCGCGAAATATTGCGAGCACCAGAAGGTCGACGACTGGCCGCGGCTCGACAGCCAGCACATCCGCAGTTTCGCCGCGACCGAATTCCGGCGCGGCCAGTCGCCGCGCACCATCCAGCGCCGGCTCTCGGCACTGCGCAGCTTCTTCAATTTCCTGATCCGCGAATCGGCGCTGAAGGCGAATCCCGCGGTCGGCGTGCAGGCGCCCAAGGCGAGCAAGCGTCTGCCGCAAACGGTGGATGCCGATCAGATGGCGCGATTGCTGGCGTTCCGCGCCGACGACGAACTCAGCGTGCGCGACAAGGCCATCATGGAGCTGTTCTATTCGTCCGGGCTGCGTCTGTCGGAACTCGTCGATCTCGATCTCGGCGACGTCGATCTGCGCGACCGGACGGTGCGCGTCGTCGGCAAGGGCAACAAGGCGCGCGTGTTGCCCGTCGGACGTTTCGCGATCGAAGCACTGACCGCCTGGCTGCGCGAGCGAAGCGCGGTGGCGATGCCCGGCGAGACCGCGCTGTTCGTCTCGAAGCGCGGCGGCCGGCTGCTGCAGCGTGCCATCCAGCGACGCATCGAACGCTGGGTGCGCGCACAGGGTCTCGGCATTCACATGCATCCGCACATGTTCCGCCATTCCTTCGCCAGCCACCTGCTCGAATCGAGCCAGGATCTGCGCGCCGTGCAGGAATTGCTGGGTCACGCCAACATTTCGACCACGCAGATCTACACCCACCTTGATTTCCAGCACCTCGCCAAGATCTACGACCAGGCTCATCCGCGGGCGCGACGCAAAGCGGCGGTTCGAGGATCCAAGGAATAGAAAGAAATGGCCGCAAAAAGGCGCAAAGATCACAAAGGGATTTGATCTTTCATTCCTGCACTTTGAGTCTCTTGCGCCTTTTTGCGGCCATTCTCTTCTTCTGATTCTGTGTCTCCTGCGGTTACTCTTCTCCCATGAATCAATTCGAAGGCACAACGATCCTTTCCGTGCGGCGCAACGGCACGGTCGTCATCGGCGGCGACGGCCAGGTATCGCTCGGCAACACCGTGATGAAGGGCAATGCACGCAAGGTGCGCCGGCTCTACGACGGCAAGGTGCTGGCGGGATTTGCCGGCGGCACGGCGGACGCATTCACGCTGTTCGAGCGCTTCGAAACGAAGCTGCAGCAGTTCGGCAATCTCACGCGCGCCGCCATCGAACTCGCGAAGGACTGGCGTTCCGACCGCAGCCTGCGGCGTCTCGAAGCGCTGCTGTGCGTGGCCGACACGAAGAGTTCGTTCATCATCTCGGGCAATGGCGATGTCATCGAACCCGAGGATGAAATCATGGCGATCGGCTCCGGCGGCTCCTACGCCCTGTCGGCTGCGCGCGCGCTGATGCAGAACACCGATCTCGACGCGCGCAGCGTGGTCGAGAAATCGTTGAACATTGCAGCGGACATCTGCATCTATACCAATCGGAATCTGACGATCGAAGAGCTTCGAGCGTGAGATTGCAAGGCGACTGGCCGCTGGCGACTGGCAGCTGGCCGGAGTCGAACCCTCCTGATATTTCTGGCCGACTGCCAGCCGCCAGTCGCCAGTGGCCTGCTTCATGTCCTCCATGACCCCCCGCGAAATCGTTCAGGAACTCGACAAACACATCGTCGGCCAGGCGGAAGCCAAGCGTGCCGTCGCCATCGCGCTGCGCAATCGCTGGCGCCGCATGCAGGTGCCCGAAGAACTGCGCGCCGAGATCACGCCGAAAAACATTCTCATGATCGGACCGACAGGCGTCGGCAAGACCGAGATTGCACGCCGGCTCGCGAAACTCGCGCGTGCGCCCTTCATCAAGGTGGAAGCGACGAAGTTCACCGAAGTCGGCTACGTCGGCCGCGAAGTCGATTCCATCATCAAGGACCTGATGGATGTGGCGGTGAAGATGACGCGCGAAGTCGAGACGGAAAAATTCCGGCATCGCGCCATGGATGCCGCGGAGGAACGCGTGCTCGATGCGCTGCTGCCGCGACCGAAATCCATGGGCTTCGCGCCGGAACCCGATCCTGCGCCGCGCGATCAGGACACGCGCCAGAAATTCCGCAAGATGCTGCGCGAAGGCCAGCTCGACGATCGCGAAATCGAGATCGAAGTGCGCGCATTGCCGATGGGCGTCGAGATCATGGCGCCGGCCGGCATGGAGGATCTGACCAACCAGCTGCAGGGCATGTTCGCCAATCTCGGCGGCAACCGCACCAGGATGCGCAAGGTGAAGGTGCGTGAGGCCTTCAAGCTGCTGACCGACGAGGAAGCGGCGAAGATGATCAACGAGGAAGAACTCAAAGCCCAGGCGCTGCAGAACGCCGAGCAGAACGGCATCGTGTTCATCGACGAGATCGACAAGATCGCGCGCCGCCAGGAAACGCACGGCGCCGACGTCAGCCGCGAGGGCGTGCAGCGCGACCTGCTGCCGCTGGTCGAAGGCAGCACCGTCAGCACCAAGCACGGCATGGTGAAGACGGATCACATCCTGTTCATCGCCTCCGGCGCCTTTCACATGTCGAAGCCCTCCGACCTGATTCCGGAGCTGCAGGGCCGCTTTCCCATTCGCGTCGAGCTGCAGGCGCTCAAGGTGGAGGACTTCATCCGCATCCTCACCGAACCCGACGCCTCGTTGTGCACGCAGTACCGCGCGCTGCTCGCGACCGAAGGCGTGAATCTCGAGTTCTCCGACAGCGGCGTACGCCGACTCGCCGAAGTCGCCTTCCAGGTCAACGAACGCACCGAGAACATCGGTGCGCGGCGCCTGCACACGGTGCTGGAGCGTTTGCTGGAAACGCTGTCCTTCGAAGCCGCCGATCGCAACGGCGCGACCATCACCGTCGATGCGGCGTATGTCGACAGGTATCTGGGCGAGCTGGTGAAGGATGAGGATCTGACGCGATACATTCTTTAGGCTGCTGGCGACTGGCTGCTGGCAGCTGGCCAGAACGGAGATGCTCTATTCTCTGGCCAGTTGCCAGCAGCCAGTCGCCGCTCTCTTCCCCATGCCCCCCACCTCTCTCAAACTCCGCACCCGATCCCGCCTGCTCGAAGTCGCCTTCGACGACGGCACGCGCTACGAGCTGCCGTTCGAATATCTGCGCGTGTACTCGCCCTCGGCGGAAGTCCGCGGCCACGGGCCGGGGCAGGAAACGCTGCAGCTCGGCAAGCATGACGTCGGCATCAAGGCCGTCGAACCGGTGGGCAATTACGCAGTGAAGCTCGTGTTCGACGACGGTCACGACACCGGGCTGTATTCGTGGAGCTATCTGCGCGAACTCGGACGCGAGCACGAACAGAAGTGGGCGAACTATCTGGCGCGGCTCGCGGAGCTGGGCATTCCCTATCCCACCGCCGCCGGCAAGAGCCGATAATCGCGGCGGCTTCATCTTTCCTGGAATCATGTCAGCGCTACAGACCTTCTTCGCCGCCGGATGGATCGGCATCGGTATCCGCCTGCTGCTGATCGCGCTTTGCGCCTGGCTGCTGCATCGGCTGATGCGAGGCGTGATCGGTCACCTGGGCGGTCGATCGATCATCCCGGCCGAGTTGCTCGTCGGCCTGCGACGTACCTCCTCCTTTCTGATCACGGCCGGCGCCGTGCTGCTCGCGCTGCAACAGCTCGGCGTGTCGACCACGGTGGTGTGGACGGCACTGACCGGGTTCATCGCCGTCGGTGCGATCGCCTTCTTCGCGGCGTGGAGCGTGCTGTCGAACATTTTCTGCACGGTGCTCATCATCACCACGCGCCTGTTCCGTCTGCACGACCGAATCGAGATTCTCGAGAACGGCGAAAAGCGCGGACTGCAGGGCGAGGTCGTCGATCTGAACATCATCTACACCACGCTGCGCGAAGTTGCGCCCGACGGTACGGTCGCCTCGGTGCTGCAGGTTCCCAACAGCCTGTTTTTCCAGCGCGTGATACGACGATGGACGGGACCGGTTCCTCCGCAGCCGATGAGTGCGGACCATCAGTCGCCGGACACCTGACGCGCGTCATTACGCGTCGATCATCTTCTCCTGCCAACCGATCTCCATACCTTTCACCGCGTCATCGAACTCGTCGAGGGTCATCAGATCGAGGCACGGCATGGCGCCGTGCTGCGTCCATCGACCGCTGGCGAGCTTGCGCGCAATCACGATCGCCGCAATGCACGGGATCTGCGGTCCGTGACCCGCGAGGGCGGTCAGTAGCCATTCGATGCGTCGTTGCCGTCCCGCGGTCGTGCCAGTCACGACGACGTGCATGCCGCCCGCATCGCTGCCGAACCGCAGCAGCAATTCGCTGGCAGCGCGCAGGAACCTTGCGGCCGGACGCCAGTTGCTCACGATGCGCCATCGCGCCAGCCACGACATGAGCCACAGGCTCCATTGAATCGTGCGCAGCTCCAGGCCGGCGTGGAACTTCACGCTGTCGGTCACGCCATAGCGCAGCGGAAACAGCGACAGATCGGGCACATCGCAATTGGCAAACCAGCGCCAGCCGAGCCGGGGATAGAACACACGATGCTGATCCTGCCAGCCGTACACGCGCTGCCAGCGGCCGCGCTGCCAGCGCTCGAAGGGCTTGCCGCAATAACTCAGCACCGATTCCACCGTCGACAGGCCGCGCGGCGTGCGGTTGCCTGGCGTGATGCCGATGGACACGGTCGCGATCGAATCGAAGCGGCTGCGATAGCGATCGAGCACGGCTGCAGACAATGCAGGCACCGTGCTGGCACCGCTCACGACCAGCACGTTGCGCTCGCGGGCAGCGGCGTCGAGCGCGGTGATTCCGGTGACGAAGGCGCGGCCGTCGGCCAGATCGACGTAGTGCGCGCCGGCCTCGATGCAGGCGCGCGCGACTTCGTACGACTGGCCCTGGAACGGACCGGCCGTGTGGATCACGAGATCGATGCGCTGTTGCCGCAGGAACTGCGCGAATTGCGGATCGTGCGCATCCAGACCCATGCCTTCGACCACGGCCGCCGCACCGCGCAGTCGGGCCGCTGCCTGCCCGGCGCGCACCGCGTCCCGGCCGGCAATCAGCAGATGACAACGCGCTTGCGACGCGAGGGCGTCGACGATACGAGCACCGAAGTTTCCGTAGCCGCCAAGGACCAGAATTCGATAGGCCGGCTCCCGACTCATGGCTACAATGCGATCCCCGATGAACGCTGAACACGACAAGCGCGACGGCGCGGATACTACCGATTTCGGCTACCAGCAGGTGCCGAAGGCAGAGAAGGCCGCGCGCGTGCGCGAGGTGTTCGATTCGGTCGCAGGCAACTACGACTTGATGAACGACCTGATGTCGGGCGGCGCGCATCGTCTCTGGAAGCGCTTCACGCTGTCGCAGACCGGATTGCGACCGGGACAGCGCGCGTTGGATGTCGCGGGCGGCACGGGCGACATCGCCGCCGGCATGGCGAAGCAGGTCGGCGCCAATGGGCTCGTCATGCTCACCGACATCAATGCAGCCATGCTCTCCGAAGGTCGCGATGCACTGACCGATCGCGGCATCGTCGGCAATGTGCGTTATTCGCTCGCGAATGCCGAATGTCTGCCGTTTCCCGATGCAAGCTTCGATTGCGTGACCATCGGCTTCGGCCTGCGCAACGTCACCGACAAGCAGAAGGCGCTGAACTCGATGGCCCGCGTGCTGAAGCCGGGCGGCCAGTTGATGGTGCTGGAGTTCTCGCATCCGGTCGCGCCGGGCCTCAAGCCCATCTACGACCGCTATTCCTTCTCCGTGCTGCCGTGGCTCGGCAAGGTGGTGGCGAAGGACGAAGACAGCTATCGCTACCTCGCCGAATCGATCCGCCGCTTTCCCGATCAGCCGACGCTGCAGTCGATGATGGAACAGGCCGGGCTCGAACAGTGCCGCTATCACAATCTCACGGGTGGCATCGTGGCATTGCATCGGGGCTGGAAGCTGTGAGGCTCGCGCCGCTCGAAGCCGTCCTCAATCGCAACATCGCCGCGTCCGGCGCGGCGCGCGGACTGTGCACTCGTCTCGCCGGCAAGGTACTGACAGTCCGGTTCACGGGCCTGCCGCTCGCCCTCCAGTTCGAATCCGACGGCGAGCGCATGAAACTCGACACCTCGACGACGGCCACCGCGAACGCCACGCTCACCGGCACGCCGCTCTCGCTGCTGCAGCTTGCTAGTCCCCGCCCTGAAGCGGCATTGCGTACGGGCGCCGTGCACATCGAAGGCGATGCGGAAGTGGCACAGACCTTCAGCGAACTGCTGAAGCACGCGCGGCCGGATCTCGAAGAAGAACTCTCGCGCGTCATCGGCGACGTCGCCGCTCATCAGGTGGGCAATGCCGCACGTTCGGTGCTGGCGTTCGGTCGTCGCACTGCCGACACGTTCGCGCAGAACGTCGCCGAGTTCCTGCAGGAAGAAGGCCGCGATGTCCCGGCGCGCGTCGAAGCCGACGAGTTCATCGCCGGCGTGGACAAGCTGCGCGACGACGTCGATCGTTTCGAAGCGCGACTGGCGCGGCTGGAACGACAGGGATCCTGATCACCCATCATGCGATTGCGCGTTCTCACCCGACTGCTCGAAATCCAGCGCGTGCTGGTCCGGCACGGCCTCGACGAGATCATCCTCGCCACGCATCTGTTCCGGCCGATCCGCTTCGCGTTCTATCTTTCGCCCGCCACCTGGTTCCAGCGCGCGAACAAGGATGCACCGCGCGGCGAGCGGCTGCGCAAGGCGCTGGAGGAACTGGGGCCGATCTTCATGAAGTTCGGCCAGACGCTGTCGACGCGCCGCGACCTGCTGCCGCGCGACATCGCCGACGAACTGGAGAAGCTGCAGGACGAAGTGCCGCCCTTTCCCGGCGAGCAGGCACGGGCGATTGCCGAAGCCGCGCTGGAACGGCCGCTGAACGAAGTGTTTGCGCGCTTCGATCAGGAACCGCTCGCCGCCGCCACCATCGCGCAGGTGCACACGGCACAGCTTCACGACGGCAAGGAGGTCGTGGTCAAGATCGTGCGGCCCGGCATCCGCGAACAGATCGAACGCGATGTCGAAGTGATGTACGCGCTGGCGCGGCTCGCGAATCGCTACTGGTCGCAGGCGCCGCGGCTGCGGCCGGTGGAACTGGTACGCGAGTACGAGAAAACCATCCTCGACGAACTGAACCTGATGCGCGAGGCCGGCAACGCCACGCAACTGCGGCGCAACTTCGCGGATTCACGCCTGCTGTACGTGCCGGAGATCTACTGGGACTACTGCCGCAAGAACGTGATGGTGATGGAGCGCGTGCACGGCGTGCTCATCAACGACATTCCGGAACTCGAACGGCGCGGCGCCAACATTAAGCGGCTCGCCGAGAACGGCGTCGAGATCTTTTTCACGCAGGCGTTCCGGCACAACTTCTTTCACGCCGACATGCATCCGGGCAACATTTTCGTGCTGCTCGACGACCCGCAGCATCCGCGCTACGCGGCCGTGGACTTCGGCATCGTCGGCACGCTCGATCCGCGCGACCAGCACTACCTCGCCGAGAATTTCCTGGCGTTCTTCGATCACGACTACCGCCGCATTGCGCAGCTGCACATCGATTCGGGCTGGATTCCCTCGCATGTGCGCGTCGATGAACTCGAATCCGCCGTGCGCACGGTCTGCGAACCGATCGCCAACAAACCCTTGCGCGAAATCTCCTTCGGCCAGGTGCTGATCAGCCTGTTCGAAGCCGCGCAGCGCTTCGATGCGCAGATGCAGCCGCAACTGATGCTGATCCAGAAGACGCTGCTGCAGATCGAAGGCGTCGGCCGCCAGCTCTATCCGGATCTCGATCTGTGGGAGACGGCGCAGCCGCTGCTCAAGCAATGGATGCAGGAGCGTTACAGCCTGAAGTCGATGGTGCGCCAGACGCGCAAGCAATTGCCGGGACTGGTCGACGCGCTGCGCGCGGCGCCGCAGCTGATCCAGCAGGTCGTGCAACGCGCGACCGATGGCCGCCTCGATGTGCCGGTGAAGTCGCGCGACCTGGAAGTCCTGCGCGAGGAGATCCGCGCCGATGCGCGTCGACGCGACGTCACCGTCATCGCTGCGATCAGCCTGCTCGGCGGCATTTTCTGGTTCGCGCTGCATCGCGATCCGCTGTGGCCGGGCGTGGTGCTGGTGCTCGCCAGCGTCGTTGGGCTGTGGTACGCGCGACGATAGGTCTTGTTTCTTGCTTGCTGTGGGGCCGGCTTCAGCCGGCCTTCTGAGGAGTCAGGCTGAAGCCTGACCTACAGGAAGAAAGGTTTTCCTAGCTCTTCAGCGCAATCCAGGTCGCAATCCCGACCGCGCTGCATCTCCCCTCCGCATCGAACAACGCCGTACCCGCCGTGTGCTTGCGTCCGTGATTCGCGATAGGCCACGCAATCACGACGCAGGTCTCGCCGCTGCGCGGCCGGCGATCGACCTGCACGGAGAACTCGCCCAGCAGCGCCAGCGTCGGACTGCAGGCGGCGAAATAGCCGGGACAGTCGAGCGCAGCCCAGATGAATTCGCTGCGGACGTGGCCGGTGTCGTCGGCCAGCGAGGCATCGGGCTGCCACGGCGCCGCCAGGACGTTCGTGCCCGGGATCGATCCGGGAAAAATGCGCAGTCCGTCGCCGTCGGCGCGCTGCGGTCCGCAGACGAAACAGTGCGGAAAGGAATGCTGTGCGAAGCCGGAGAAATGCTTCGACGCGCCCAGCGCTTCGACCCACGAGGGCGCGGCCGGCACCTCGACGACGGGAACGTGCGGCGTGGCCGTTGCAATCAACACGCGTCCGGACGGCTGCGTCGCATGAACGTCCCAGCCGCCGGCGGCATTCGTCGAGATGTCGAGCGCCCGATCGATCGGCACCGGCTGTGCCAGCCGCACGCGCACGGATTCGCCGATCGCCTGCGCGATCACGCCCGCGCTGTAGCCGCCGTTGCCTGAGTTCGGCGGACCGTTGAATCGCGGTGCGACGATGATCCGGGACATCGGCTCAGGTCTTCTTCTCTTCGCGTTGCAACAGTCCCCACGCCACCGGGATCAGCGATACGACGATGATCGCGATCGTGACGATGCCGAAGTTGTTCTTGATGAGGGGGATGTTGCCGAACAGGTAGCCGCCCCAGATGAAGATCGTGATCCAGGCGAAGGCGCCGACGAAGTTGTACGCGGCGAAACGGCGCCGCTGCATCATGCCGACGCCAGCAACGAACGGCGCGAACGTGCGGATGATGGGCATGAAGCGCGACAGCACGATGGTCTTGCCGCCGTGCTTTTCGTAGAACGCCTGCGTACGGAGCAGATAGTCCTGCTTGAGCCACGGGATGCTGCCGCTGAAGGCACGCGGACCGACCGCCCGGCCGATGCGGAAATTCGTTTCGTTGCCGAGAATGGCCGCGACCATCAGCAGCAACCATATCCATCCGGCATTGAGCGTGCCGGTGCTGTCGATGGCGGCGAGCGCGCCGACGGCGAACAGCAGCGAATCGCCCGGCAGGAACGGCGTCACGACCAGGCCGGTCTCGCAGAAGATGATCAGGAACAGGATGCCGTAGATCCAGTAGTGATACTGCGCGACGAGTTCGGAGAGATGACGGTCCAGGTGCAGGACGAAGTCGATGAACCAGTGGATCAGTTCCATTTGCAACTCAGGCGATGGAAAGAGATTGGCCAGCGCGCGACTTCGCCGCGAGCGGCTGATTGCGTTCGTCGACGAGTACCACGACCGGTTCGTGCCGTTCCGCCTCGGCTTCGGTGTACTGCGAGTAGGCACAGATGATCAGCAGATCACCCACCATGGCCTTGCGCGCAGCGGCACCGTTGAGCGAGATATCGCCGGAGCCGCGCGGTGCCTTGATGATGTAAGTGGCAAAACGCTCGCCGTTGTTGACGTTGTACAGCTCGATGTACTGGTTCGGCCGCAGACCCGAGGCTTCGAGCAGGGCTTCATCGATGCCGCAGGATCCTTCGTAGTCGAGGTCGGCCTGGGTGACGCGCACGCGATGCAGTTTGGCTTGCAGCAGGGTCAGGAGCATGGATTCGCCAGATCAGCTGAAACGGGGCCGACAGGCTACAGGCTGACGCCGCAGATAGGAACGCCGACGCTCAGCATGCGGCCGCCAGCCGCTCGACGAGGGGTTCGAGTTCCGAATCGATCAACAACCCGCTGGCGTGCCGCGGACGCAGGAAGCCCTCCGCCTGGCAGCGCTCGATGAAGGCAATCAGCGGATCGTAGTAGCCCGCCTGGTTGAGCAGGCCGCAGGGCTTGCGATGCAGGTCCAGCTGCGTCCAGGTCCAGGCTTCGAACAGTTCATCCATGGTGCCGATGCCGCCGGGCAGCGTGAGAAAGGCATCCGACAGATCGCCCATCAACTGTTTTCGTTGCGCCATGGTCTGCACGACGTGCAGCTCCGTCAGCCCCGCGTGTCCGACTTCCTTGTCGAGCAGCAGTTGCGGAATCACGCCGACCACCCGGCCGCCTTCCTGAAGCGCCGCATCCGCCACTGCACCCATGAGTCCGACGCGGCCGCCGCCATAGACGAGCGTGCAATGCCGTCGCGCCAGCAGGGTGCCGAGCGTACGCGCGGTTTCCAGATAGCGCGGATGATTGCCGGCGTTCGAGCCGCAGAAAACGCACAGGGATTTCATGGGGGCGGGATTCTACCCGCGCGACGTTTATGTAAAGCACTGCGTCAGACAAATGCACCAAAGCGTGCTCGGGGAATCACTGCAGGCCGTACGCGCTCGTAAAACTGCGGCACAGGTCACATGGGTTCGCGCATTGCAGCAACCCTTGCACGACATTTTCCGCTCAAGCTGCATCGCCCCGGGCCCGATACAACTTCTGACGTGCGGCAAGCCCGTCGATCCCGGTCCATCGACTCTATGCAAGGCTCCTACACCCCGTGGCTCGTCTGTCTCTCGATAGTCGTGGCCATCGTCGTTTCCTACACCGCGCTCAGCCTCGCCTCGCGCGTGGCGGTGGCCCGCGGCCGCTCGGGGGCTGGCGTGGCTGATCGGCGGCGCCGCGGTGCTGGGCATCGGCATCTGGTCCATGCACTTCATCGGCATGCTCGCCTTCCGCCTGCCGATCGCGCTGACCTACGACATCCGCACCACGGCCGCATCGCTCGGCATCGCCGTCGTCGTCTCCGCGTTCGCGCTGACGATTGCCGGTCGCGATTCGTTGAGCATGGTGCGCCTGTTGCTGAGCGCCGTGCTGCTCGGTGCCGGCATCGCCTCGATGCACTACACCGGCATGGCCGGCATCCGCATCGTCCCCGGCATCACCTACGATCCGGCAATCTTCATCGGTTCGATCGGCATTGCGATCTCCGCCTCCTTCGCGGCGCTGTGGCTGGTGTTTCACCTGCGCCACGGCAATTCCTGGCAGATGGCGCTGTCGCGCATCGCCGCCGCCATGATCATGGGCCTGGCCATCAGCGGCATGCACTACACGGGCATGTGGGCCGCCAACGTCGCCGATGGCTCGTACTGCCTGCCCGGCGCACGTCTCGACAATGCCTGGTTCGGCGTCGCCCTCGCCCTGCTGGCGATGGGCATCATGATCATTGCGCTGCTGACCGTGGTGTACGACGCATGGATGCAGCAGCACCGGGTGGAACGCGCCGATGAACTGCGCGCCCACCACTTCACGTCGAGCCGTTCCGACGCGCTGACGGGACTGCCGAACCGCGTGGCGCTGGTCGGGGCCGCCGAGGAAGCGATCGTCAGTGCACAGAAAAGAAACGGCCAGTTCGCCGTGCTGATGCTGGACGTCGACCGCCTCAAGGCCATCAACGACTCGCTCGGCCATCAGGCCGGCGACGAGATGCTGATGGAAATCTCGCGCCGTCTGCGCAAGCTGCTGCGTCACAACGACATGCTGGCGCGCCTGGCGGGCGACGAGTTCACGATTCTCGCGACGGAACTGCGCAGCGCACGCGACGCGGAATCCATCGCCGACAAGGTGCTGGAAGCACTGCGCGAGAAGGTCACGGTCGACGGCGTGGATGTGCATCCCTCCGTCAGCATCGGCATCAGCACCTTCCCGCTCGACGGCGAGAGCTTCGAAACGCTGCTGCGACGGGCGAAGGCCGCCATGCGCTACACCAAGGATGCGGCGCGCGGTGGCTACCGCTTCTACGCTTCGGAGATGAGTGCGTTCACGGACGACCGCCTGGCGCTGGAAGTCGAGCTGCGGCGCGCGATCGAGAACGACGAACTCGAACTGCACTATCAGCCGAAAGTCGACATCGCGACCAACCGCATCCGCAGCTGCGAAGCGCTGATCCGCTGGCGTCATCCGACGCGCGGTCTGATCTCGCCGATGGTGTTCATCCCGGTCGCCGAAGAAACGGGCCTGATCGTGCCGCTCGGCGAGTGGGTGCTGCGCGAAGCCTGCCGGCAGGTGCGTCGCTGGCTCGATGCCGGCATCCCGCCGGTACGCGTCGCGATCAATCTCTCGGCCAAGCAGTTCCGCCAGGCCAATCTGACCGCCATCGTGAAATCCGCACTCGCCGATGCGGGACTCGAACCGGGCTTCATCGAACTGGAGCTGACCGAAAGCTCGGTCATGCACAACCCGGAGAAATCCGCCGAGACGCTGGCGTCACTCAGCGCCATGGGCTCGCACATTTCCATCGACGATTTCGGCACTGGCTATTCGAGCCTCAGCTACCTGCGGCGCTTCCCGCTCGACAAGCTCAAGATCGATCGCAGCTTCATTCGCGACCTGATGAAGAATCCCGACGATGCCGCCATCGTCAAGGCGATCATCTCGCTCGCGCACAGCCTGCGCCTGCGCGTCGTCGCCGAAGGCGTCGAAAGCGCAGATCAGCTGGAATTCCTGCGGCAGCTCGGCTGCGATCAGTACCAGGGTTATCACTGCAGTCCTGCGGTCACGCCGGACGAGTTCGCCGCGCTATTGCGGCGCCTGCGTGCGGAACGTCCCGATCTCACCGAAGCCGACATGCTGCGCACGCAGAGCCGGCTGGCGGCGTTCACGCCGGAAGCGGTGCGGTAAGCGGAATCCTTTGTGGGGCCGGCTTCAGCCGGCCTCTTCTGTAGGTCAGGCTTCAGCCTGACTTCCTCAAAAGGCCGGCTGAAGCCGGCCCCACAGGAAGAACTAGACGTCGTCAGCCCGACGACCTCCGGCACGACGCCGCTCCGTCCCCTGCCACAGCGGCTGCATCATTCCCTGTTCGCCGCGACGCCGCGGCCCCGCGCGCCGATCGGCGTGATGCCGGAAACGACAATCGCACTGCGCTGCATCGCAGGTCGGCAGCGGCAGGCGCGGCGCCTGGCGCGACAGAAAACGCATGCCCTTGAAGCGATGCGCAGCAGCGCAGGCATTCTTGCCGACAACGATGGAAACGGCCCGATAGGGATGACTGCTGGTGCTCGGCGTGGTCGCTTTCCTGGTTTTCACCGGTGCCGCCCGGCGCGGTCTGAACCAGTCTGCGAATGCCTGCCACGGTGACTTCGACGCCATGGATTCTCTCGCCCCTTCCCCGCCCGAGGCGGCGATGCCGCCGCCGCTCGGGTGCTCAAGAGAAAGCGCGCAGAGAATGTTCCGCGAAACGCAAATCCACCATTGGACGGAAGTGACGCGCGATCAGCGTCGTCGGCGAATCACGGACGCATCAGCCGCGCAGCGATTGCAGGAAGGCCGCCGGATCCTCGCCGCGCTCGATCACTTCGACCAGCGCCGAGCCGACGATGACGCCATCGACGTAGGGCGCCATCTTCGCCACCTGCTCGCGACTGCGGATGCCGAAGCCGGCGCACACCGGCGCCGGAGAAATGCGCCGCACACTGGCGAAATAATCGAGCACTTCCTGCGGGACGGCGACGTTCTTGCCCGTCGTGCCCGTCATGGTCACGCCATAGAGGAAACCGCTGGTGTTGCCAGCGAGCATCTGCACGCGCTCCAGCGGTGTGACTGGCGTGACGAACTGCACCAGCGCGATGCCGCGCGCTTCGAGGGCGCGACGCAGATCGTCGCACTCCTCGTACGGCAGATCGGGCACGATGAAACCCGTGACGCCCGCTTCGGCCGCGGCCTGCGGCAGCTTGTCGAGTCCGTAGGCCAGCAGCGGATTCAGATAGCTCATGAGCAGCAGCGGCGCCTTCGGCCGCGGATTCGCACGCGTCAGTTCCGCGAGAATCCATTTGAGCGATACGCCCTGCTCGAGCGCGACGCGACTGGAGCGCTGGATCGTCGTGCCGTCCGCCATCGGATCGCTGAAGGGCACGCCGATCTCGACGACGTCGACTGCAGCGGCCACCCTGGCCAGCAGCGGCAGGAATGCTTCGCGCGTCGGAAAACCGGCGGTGATGTAGGCGACGATCGCGGGATTGCCCTTGTCCTTTCCGAGGGCCTTCGCGTCGCGGATCGCAGTGCTGATGGAAACACCGATGTTCATCAGGTCAATCCTTTCAGCAGCGTCTTCTGCAGCGTCGGCATGTCTTTGTCACCGCGGCCGGAGAGGCCGATGAGGATGCGTTTGCCCGGATTCGCTTTCGCGTAGCGACGCGCGCCAGCCAGTGCATGGGAGGATTCGATCGCCGGCAGGATGCCTTCGGCCGCGCAGCATTCGGCGAGCGCATCGAGCGCGTCGTCGTCGTTGACGGCTTCGTATTTCACGCGGCCGATGGTTGCGAGCAGCGCGTGCTCCGGCCCGACGCCGGGATAGTCGAGGCCCGCGGACACCGAATGCGTTTCCTGGATCTGGCCGTTCTCGTCCTGCAGCAGCAGCGAGTACGTGCCCTGCAGCACGCCCGGCGTGCCGTAGGCGATCGAGGCGGCGTTCTGGCCGAGTCCGCCGCCGATGCCACCGGCTTCCAGGCCGAGCAGCGCCACGTCGCGATCTTTCACGAACGGATGGAACAGGCCGATGGCATTCGAACCGCCGCCGACGCAGGCCACCGCGATATCCGGCAGTTTGCCGGTGAGCGCCAGCATCTGTTCGCGCGCTTCGCGGCCGATCACCGACTGCAGTTCGCGCACGATGTAGGGATAGGGATGCGGACCGATGGCCGAACCGAGGCAGTAGTACGTGCCATTGGGATCGGACACCCAGTCGCGCAATGCTTCATCCACCGCGGCGCGCAGCGTCTTGTCGCCGCTGGTCACCGGCATCACGGTCGCGCCCAGCAGTTTCATGCGACCGACGTTCGGCGCCTGGCGTTCCATGTCGATCGCGCCCATGTACACGGTGCAGGGCATGCCGAGTCGCGCGCACGCCGCGGCCGAAGCCACGCCATGCTGACCCGCACCCGTTTCCGCGATCACGCGCTTCGCGCCGAGCTTCTTCGCCAGCAATACCTGGCCGATGGAATTGTTGATCTTGTGCGCACCGGTGTGCGCCAGATCCTCGCGCTTCAGCCAGACATCGGCGCCCCATCGCTGCGACAGGCCGCGCGCATGCGTGAGCGGCGTCGGGCGTCCCACCCAGCTTTTCAGTTCGGCGTGAAACTCGGCGAGAAAGTCGGCGTCGCGCAGGTAGCGATCGACGCCGGCCTGCAGGCGGTTCAGCGCCGGCACCAGCGTCTCCGGCACGAAGCGCCCGCCGAAGGGGCCGAACCGGCCGGCGCGATCCGGGTAGGCATCGTTCAGCACCGCGGCGAGCACCGCCTGCGCATCGATGGAGTTCACATCCGTTTTCATTGATCTGCTCCGCTGTGTGCGGCGCGCGCCGCACGTACAAATTCGACGATCTTGTTCACGTCCTTGACGCCGGACGCGCTTTCGACGCCGCTGCTGACGTCGACGCCGAAGGGCCGCACGCTGCGAATGGCCTCGGCCACATTCGCGGCGTTCAGGCCGCCGGCCAGCACGAGCTGCGTCTTCGTTGCCAGCGCCGCGGCCGCATTCCAGTCCGCGACGATGCCCATGCCGCTCACCGGACCTTCGAACAGCAATCGCGGCGGCGGCGAGGCCGGCGCGCGGCCAACGCGATACACCGGCAGCACGGCGAGGCCCGCCGGAATCTGCAGCGTATGCAGATCTTCTGCATCGGTCTGCAGCACATCAGGGCGAAACACGCGCCACACTTCATCGAGCAGCGACTGCGTCGGGTGCTGCATGACTGCGACCCGCTGCATCGAGATCGTCATCGCCTCGATCAGCTCCGCTGCGCGCTGAACCGTGAGCTGGCGTTTCGACGGCGCGAACATGAAGCCGATGGCATCGGCACCGGCGTCGCTCGCTGCTTCGATGGTCTCCCGGGAAGTCAGTCCGCAGATCTTGATCCACAGACTCATGGGCGCAGTCCGGCGCTCATTCGTCTTCTCCGGTGATGCGCATCCTGCGGGTGCGCGTCGCCATGGCGCGTTCGCGACCGGCGGCAAGCAGGCTGCCCAGCAGCTCGCGCGGCTTGTCCGAATGCATCAGCGTCGTGCCGACGAGCGCGACCTGGTAGCCGATGTCGACCACGGTGCGCACGTCGTCGACGGAGCCGACGCCGCTTTCCGCGACATGCGCGTAACCGGGCGGCAACTGGTCGACGAGTTCTTCGAGCCGGCCGAATTCGACGGTGAGCTTTTCCAGATCGCGGCAATTGAGACCGACGAGGATGCGTTCGTCATGCGCCTTGCGCAGCGCCAGCACGTCGTGGGCGGTCTGCAGGTCCATGGCATCGAAGGCTTCGAGCAGCACGAACATCTTGAGCATCGCGGCGCAGTCGAGCAGTTCGGTGATGCGGCTGCGATCGAGCATGCGCACGATCACGAGCGCACCGCCGGCACCCGCCGCGCGCGCTTCCATCACCTGGTAGGGATCGACGAGGAAATCCTTGCGCATCGCCGGGACCTTGTGCGGCGCGAGGATCGCGGCCGCCTGCGCGAGATGTTCCAGCTTGCCGCCGAAGCGGCTCGGCTCGGTCAATACCGAGACGGCGCAAGCACCGCCCTGCGCATAGGCCTGCACGCGCGCTTCCACACCCGTGGTATGTGCAGACAGATCGCCCGCCGAGGGCGAATGCAGCTTGCACTCCGCGATGACGTCGAATCCTTCGGCGCAGAGCTTGAGGCGCGGCGGCGGCGGCAGGTCCGAGACGCGCGCCCACAGCGCCTGTTCGGATTCCTTCGCGCGCGCCTGTTCGAGCCGGGCTAGGCTCGTTTGCGTCATTTCGGTGAGCAGGCCAGTCATAGAGAAAGTGACGAGGTGACGAGGGTGACGTAAGTGACGAAGGCAGGGCGGAAATGGCGATTCATCGACACGTCCGTCCGAAGGCTGCCAGTTTGTCCAGAACCTGTTTGCCGGCGCCGCTATCGATGGCCGCACCGGCCATCTGCGCGGCCTCGCGAGGCGACTGTGCCTTGCCCAGCAACTCCAGAACAAGTGCGGCTTGCAACACGATGGCGTCGCGATGCGGACCGCGGTCGCGGCCTTCCAGCACGGCGCGCAGGTGCTGCGCATTGTGCGCCGCATCCCCGCCCTTCAGATCTTCCGCGGTGCAACGCGACAGGCCGAATTCCCCGGCGTCGCGCACGCGGCGCGTCACCTTGCCGGGACGCACGTCGAAGAACTCGAACGGACCGACCGGCGTCGCTTCGTCCCAGCCGGGGTGTCCATGCACGACGAAGGTCCGCTCGATCGGCATGCCGCTCAGCGCATCCGCCATCAGGGCCGCCGCATCGATGTGATACGCGCCGATGAGGTGATACGGCGGCGCTGCCGGATTCAGCAGTGGCCCGAGCACATTGAATACCGTGCGCACGCCGAGCGCCTGACGGATCGGCATGATGGTCTTCATCGCCGGATGGAAGTGCGGCGCGAAGAAGAACGTGAAACCGGTGGCGGCAAGGCACTCGCCGGAGGTCACTTCATCGAGCGGCAGCGTCAGGCCCAGGGCGCGGATGACGTCGGCGCTGCCGCTGCGGCTCGAAATGGAACTCGTGCCATGTTTGGCGACGCGAATGCCCATCGCGGCCACCAGCAGCGCCGCGCCGGTGGACAGATTGAAACTGCCCGATCCGTCGCCGCCGGTGCCGACCATGTCGACCAGCGGCGAGCCTTCCGGCAATACCGGTCGGCGCGCGAGTCCGCGCATCGACGTCGCGAAGCCGCGCAATTCATCGGCCGTCAGGCCTTTCATGCGCAGGGCCGTGAGCACGGCGCCCGCCATCGCCGGCGGCGTATTTGCATCGGTCAGCGCCATCAGCAGCTGCGAGGCTTCGCTCTCGCTCAGATGCTGTCGATCGAGCAGCCGCTCCAGCGTGTCACGCAATGCGCTCATGCGTTCGCCTCGCGCCGGGCCAACGTCTGTTTGAGGAAGGCGCCCATCAGCACCGGACCCTGCGGTGTCAGTACGCTTTCCGGATGGAACTGCACGCCTTCGACCGTCAGCGTCCTGTGGCGTACGCCCATGATCTCGCCCTCGTCGGTGCGCGCGGTGACTTCGAGCACGTCCGGCAGCGACTGCGGCTGCGCGATCAGCGAGTGATAGCGGCCTGCTTCGAAGGGTTCGGGCATGTCGGTGAAGATCGAACGCCGATCGTGATGCACCAGCGAGGTCTTGCCATGCATGAGCCGGCCGGCGCGCACGACCTTGCCGCCGAACACTTCGACCAGCGACTGGTGACCGAGGCACACGCCGAACACCGGCACTTCGCCGGCGAACGCCTCGATCATTTTCATGGAGACGCCCGCCTCGTGCGGTGTGCCCGGGCCCGGCGAAATGCACAGATGCGTGGGCTTGAGCGCACGCGCCTCGTCGACGGTGATCTGGTCGTTGCGATGGACCAGCACGTCGGCGCCCAGCACCAGGAAGGCCTGCACCAGGTTGTAGGTGAAGGAATCGTAGTTGTCGATCAACAGCAGTCGTGGTTTGTTGAACGGGGGCTTGTTCATGGGGTTGCTCACAGACCTTCCTCCGCCAGCGCCAGCGCGCGCCGCACGATGGCGCTTTTCGCCAGCACTTCCTGGTATTCCATCTGCGGCACGCTGTCGGCGACGATACCGGCGCCCGCCTGGTAGCTGTAGGTATCGCCGCGGAACACCATCGTGCGGATGGTGATGGCCTGATCCATGTCGCCGCCGGTGCCGAAGTAGCCGACCGTGCCGCCGTAGAAGCCGCGCCGCACCGGTTCGAGTTCGTCGATGATTTCCATTGCGCGTACTTTCGGCGCACCGACGAGCGTGCCGGCAGGGAAGGCGGCGGCGAACAGATCGAATGCATCCTTGCCCGGCGCCAGCTGGCCGTTCACGCCGCTGACGATGTGCATCACGTGGCTGTAGCGCTCGACGTGACGATACGGATTCACGCCGACGGAACCGGCCTTCGCAACGCGGCCGAGATCATTGCGCGCGAGATCGACGAGCATGACGTGCTCGGCGTTTTCCTTCGGGTCGGCGAGCAACTCCTTCTGCAGTACTTCGTCGTGCGCCGCGTCTTCGCCGCGCGGACGCGTGCCCGCGATCGGCCGCATCTGCGCCAGCCCGCCGGAAAGTTTGACCAATGCTTCCGGGGACGAACCAACGACCACGCAATCGCCGAGATCGCAGTAGTACATATATGGAGAGGGATTGAGCAGCCGCAGCGCGCGATAAGTTTCGAAAGGTTCCAGGCTGCATTGGCCGGAGAAACGTACCGACAACACGAGCTGATACACATCACCGGCCGCAATGTATTCCTTGGTGCGCGCCACCCCCTGCAGGAATTCAGCCTCGCTCAGACTGCCAACTGCAGGCGAATAGCTGATGCGCTTGTCGGACGCCGGCACCGGTCCGCGCAGCGCCTGGATGACTTCCTTGCGCAGCGCCAGCCGTTCGCTCTCGGAACCGGCGTGCAGCAACGCGACGCCGCGGGTCAGGTGATCGAACACCAGCATCGAACGCGGCGCCAGGTAATGCGCATCCGGCGTCGATTCGATGCGGCGGGCGCGATTCGGCAGGCGTTCGAAGTAGCGCACGAGATCGTAGCCGGCGACGCCCACGAGACCGCCCGGCAGCGGCACGCCCGGAATCTGCGGCTGCGGCTGCGGCGCTTTCGCCAGCGCGGCGCGCAGGGCATCGAGTAGTTCCTGCTGGTTGCGCGGGGCCGCGGTCGTCCTGCCGTCGACCGTCAGGCCGCGTTCGTCGAGCCGGACTTCGAGACAGTCGCCGAAACCGATGAAGGAATAGCGGGCCAGCCGTTCGCCGCCCTCCACGCTTTCCAGCAGGAAGCGCGGCCGGAACGGCTTCAGTTTCATGAAGGCCGATACCGGGGTATCCAGGTCGGCGGCGATGTCGAAAGGCGGTTTCATAGAAAATCCAGGCAATAAAAAACCCATCCCGGCTATTCGCTCGGAGATGGGTCTTCTGGGTTCTTCAGCGGTGTTTTGTTAAGCGCAGCGCAATCCAGCAGCCCTCTCCTAGGAGTGCCGCCACCACCAACCATGAATGTGAGCGCTGGTATACATCGGGCCGGGAGTATTACCGGCGGCCGGAGGGGGAGTCAAGGCGGAAGGCTACAACCCTTCCACATCCATTCCCCGTTCGGCCAGCCACTGCTTCCTTCGCTCGTAGTCCGGCATCGCACGCTCGACGCGCTGCCAGAACTCCGGCGTATGTAACCGCTCATGCAGATGGGCAATTTCGTGAACGACGACGTACTCGGCAATGCGCGTCGGCAGGAGGACCGACTTCCAGTGGAAGTACAGCCAGTTGCCTTTGCCGCAGGAACCCCAGCGGTAGCCCAGATCCTGCACTTTGACCCCGGCGGCCTCTACCTGCATTCGGGCTGAATACTCGGCGACCTTCGCTGCAAACCACGACTTGCCTCGCTCGCTGTACCAGCGAATGAAATGTGTGCGCGCGCATTTCGATTCCGACTTCACCAGATGAAAGCGGCCGTTGGCCAGCCTGAGCGGCGCATTCTGTCGGGCCACGAGTTTCAGCCGGTAGCTGCGACCGCGGTACAGGAATCCTTCGCCGCTCACGAACGATTTGCGCCGGAACGGCCGGCGCAGCAGATCCTTCTCGGCGAGCTTGGTGTAGATCCAGAAACGCTTCTCCAGCACGAAGCTCACGAGCTGAGCCTCTGCCGCCTGCGGCGGCGCCGCGAGTAACAGGTCGCCGCGACGGTCGACCGTGATCTGCAGCGTGCGACGGCGACTGCTGCGTTTCACCGAAAACTTCAGATCCTCGACGGTCAGCGTGTTCATGCGGTCATCAGCTTGTGATGGTTGGCGCGCGCCAGATCCATGAGCTTGTCGACCAACGCATCCGCGTCGTCCAGCTCCACCCTGCGCGACGCCATCAGGTGCTCGAAGAGCCGGGTGGCAAGCGCGTCCTGGTCGGGCTTCTTGTTGGGACGCCAGAAGTTCTCGGTGAGCTCGGCAGCGATGATGTCCACGACTTCCATCGTGAGGTTCATGACAGCGCCTACCTGTTCTGCGTCTGCGTCATTTCCGGTCTGCGTTTCTTCCATCATCAGGCGAAAGAACGGCAGACAGTGCTCGGGCAGATCCGGCAATCCTTCATCGCCTTCCGACTGACCGGCCTTGAGGTTCCGGATGATGTCCTGCAACGCGGCGATCTGCTCCTCCCAGTTGTCGCCGAGCTGCTCGAGGATGTCCTTGAGCCGTTCGCTGAGCTTGCGATACAGCACCGGGTCTTCGTCGAGATGCTTGCGGATATGCGACCGGATGGCGTGTTCCATTTCGGACGCCTTGGCCCTTGGCCCCGCCTGCTCCTGCACGTGCGCTGCAAAGTTGGCATCGGTCAGGGAGATCGGCGGAATCTTCGGATCGATGCCCAACGAGATCACATGGTCGTCGATGAGCTTGCGCACTTTGGCGCCGACGTCCTTGCCGATCTGCGGCATGTCCTTGTAGCGCGTGCGGGCGCGGGCATGGATGTAGGCGAGCGTCTTGGCGTCACGCGTGAACGGCAACCCTTCCGGGCGCGGCAATACGGTGTCCAGCGATTCCAGGAAGTGTCGGAGCTTGACGGTGAACTCGGCGCGCAGGCGTTCATCGCGCAGCACATCCACGCACGCCTCGCGATCTTCCAGCGAGTCGATCCCGTTGCGCCGGAAGATATGGATGGCGCGCAGGTGCCGATCGCGCAACGCCGGGATTTCATCTTTCAGGCTCTGCAATGCGCCGGCGACATCTTCGTCCGCATACGCCGCCAGCGCTTCCTTCAGGTGATGGGCCAGACCGTAGTAGTCCACGACGATGCCGGCGCGCTTGCCGAAGCCCGTGCGATTGACGCGCGCGATGGCCTGCAGCAACTCGGCTTCCTTGATCGGGCGATCGAGGTACATCACGCCTTCGATGGGCGCATCGAAACCGGTGAGCAGCATCGATTTCACGATCAGGAAGGCAAGCGGATCGCGCTTCTGAGGGTCGTCGTGAAGCAGCGGCTTCCTGAAGCGTTTGATCAGTCCCTCCTGCACGGCGCCGTCGGTCCATTGCTTCCACGCCGGATCGTCATTGTTGCCGCCGGAAATGATGGGTGCGCACTCGAGTGCCTTGAGCGCTTCGCGATAACGCCATGCCTGCACGACGGCCTGCACCTTCGGCGGCCGCTGGCACAGCGCCTCGTCATCCAGCGTCTGGTCCGCTGGCGACAGACTTTCCGCATCGTTCAGCAATTGCGCACGCGCAGCGTTCAGCGCATCGAGATAGCGGACGGCTGCGAGCCGGCTATACGCCACCACCTGCGCCTTGTAGCCGTTGGGCAGGATATTCGTGACGTAGTGACGCAGGATGTCGCGCGCCTTCTCCTTGATGAGTTCCGGCGCTTCGAAGATCTGGCCCCGGGTGGCGTACTTCTTCTTGATGGCTTCGAGTTCTTCCTCGCTGCGGGTGCGGAACAGATCCTCGAACAGCTCATCCAGACTCGCGCCATCCTTGACGGCGCCCTGCGCGGTGCGCCCTTCGTAGAGCACGGGAACCGTCGAACCGTCCTGTTCGGATTCGCGGATGGTGTAACGGTCGATGAACTCGCCGAAGATCTCGTGCGTGCGCTTCTTCTCGCCCATGATGATCGGCGTGCCGGTAAAGCCGATCTTGGCGCAGTTCGGCATGCTGCTCATCAGGTACGCGTGCAGATCGTTGGTGTGACTGCGATGCGCTTCATCGACCAGCACCAGGATGCTGCTGTCGTCGTTGAGCACGTCGGTTCGCGGCGCATCGGAAACGTGCGGATACTTCGGCAGATCCTCGAGCTTCAGCGGCTCCTCGTCGGCCGCATCGCTCTCGCCGTACTTCTGCACCATCCCGAAGACGAGGCCCGGCCCCTTGCGGGTCACCAATGTCCTGAGCGCCGCCTTGCTGGTCGCGATCTCGACCGTCTCGCCTGACAACGCGGCGGTCTCAGCAAGCTGGCGCTGCAGATCCTTGCGATCGGTAACGACAATGATTTTGAAGCGCCGCAGCTGCGGATCGGTGCGCATCTTGCGGACCAGGAACACCATCGTCAGGCTTTTCCCGGAACCCTGTGTGTGCCAGATGATGCCGCCGCGCCGATCGTGCTCACCGTCCTGCCATCGCGTCTGGCCAGTCCGCAGTCGCTGCACTGCCTTGCTCACTGCACGAAACTGTTGATAGCGGCACACGGCCTTCATCGTCTGTCCGCGCGTGTGCATGAACAGCATGAAATGGCGAACGATGTCGAGCAGGTTGGCCTTGCTCAGCATTCCGGCGATGGTGAACTCCTGTTCTGAAGGCTTCTTGCCAAGCTGTGTCGCAACGTCGCTCTCCGTCAGCGGCGCAACCGTCTTCCACGTCGCATAGTCCTCGAACAGGCCGCCGATACAACCGACGCGTGCCTGATCGAAGCTGGTCGCGATGAGCAGTTGGTTCGTATGGAACAGCGGCTCATTGCCTTCGTTGTCCTCGACTTCGAAGGTGGCGCGGCGTTGATTGCTGTAGCGGCGCAACTGATCGACCGCCTGCACCAACGGTTCCGGCACGGACGGGCTCTTGCATTCCACGACGACGAGCGGCATGCCGTTCACGAACAACACCAGGTCCGGCACGATGAAGCCCTTGCCGCGGTCGTAGCCGGGCGGGCAATCGACGCGAAACTGACTGATCACCGTGAACTGATTGTTTTCCGGCTTTTCCCAGTCGATGTATCGAAGGGTCTGCCCGCGTCCACCATTCCAGTCCGGCAGGCCGTCGACGGTGATGCCCTTGAGCAGCAATTCCGTGGCGATCTGATTCGCTTCGATCAGCTTCGGCGCGCTGATGCGCGTGATGGCGGATACAGCCTCGGAGAGGCGACCTTCATCCAGCCAGGATTTGCCGTCGCGCAGATTCAGTTCGCGCAGCTTCTGTCGGAGAACGGATTCCTGGATGACTTGAGAGAAGCCGGCGCGTTGCGTCGCAGCCGGATCGTCGAGGGAACCCGCAACGTGAGTCCAGCCCAGACTGGCGAGGTGCTCGATGAATCGGCGTTCGACGTCTTCGAGTTCCCAGCCCATGGGTGAGCCTCGTTAGTCCTTGAGCAGTGGCGTGACGCGGACGCGACCGGTGAGGAGGTCGTCCATGAGGCCTATCTTCACCGAGTTCAGTTTTTCAAACCTGCGCACCTCCTCATCCACCTCAATATTGAGGGATGCAACGCGGCGCAACACTTCATCTTGCTCATCAGAAAGCGGCCAACCTAACAGAAGCCCGAGTAAGATCGCGCTATTGGCGACGTCGCGACCTCCTGAATTTACATGCGCCCGCGTCTGCCTTCGTAATCTGTGGTCACTGCTTAACACGAGTTGCACGTACTCGGGCCTAGCCTTCATCAAGTCGATGGAGATTCGCATGAAATTCGAGGACATTATCCACCCAACCTCAGCAGCCCCAACAACGACAGATCGGCCCACATCAGCCACGCGAGAAAATACGATGTCGCCGATGTGGACCTCAAAATCGGCAAGAGAACGGGCCTTCTCTTCCGAGATATAGAGCAGCTCGCCTTCAATGAATTTCCTATCTCCAAGCGATCCAATGGTGATCACAGGCCTTCCAACCTGGCGCCAGTGCTCACCCTTCAACGTCGAACCAAAGGGGCCAGTCCGAATCACGCTCCTCTCGGGTGACGCTCTCGACTGCAAACCGGAAACATCCCACTCCTTCGGAATCCACCCCAGCCGCGACGGCTTGTACAGGTGAGGCGCTTCGCTCTGCGGCGGACGCAATTCGCCGTTCTCGTCGATGCCGCACGTCAACAGATCGTGCAGCAACCCCTGCTTGACCTGCTTGAGCTTCTCGATGATCGCCTCGGTCTGGCGGATGGCGGTGTCGAGGGTGTCGATGATCTGCGTGATGAGCCTCTGCTCACCGGATGGCGGCAAGTCGATAGGAATCGACTCTAGAATTTCCTTCGATAGACCTCCGCGTCCTCCACCTGACGAGCGCGCTCGCAGCTCCTCATATCTGCGATCCAAATTGTGAAAAAGATATCCCGTCAACAGTGACGATTCGTCACCGCGCAAGAGCGCTATCGATTGATTCGTACTCAGAGCACATAACGTAAGGGCCACAGTGCCACGAGTCTTTCCCTGCCCAGCGAGTCCAACTGCCACTGCAGGCGGAGAAGTCAGCGTCGCGTTCGATATCGCTAGGCCTGCCTCAGTAATTCGACCTGGCACGTCGTAAACCCGGCGTAGATTCACATCCCCCGAGGCCATCCAAGGGATAGAACCACCCCAATACTTCGGAATTCCCGTGGGAGGGGTTCCTCCCAACGTGCAACTACTGACCTCTCTGAGTTTGACAGACCGCCAGCCGCTCGGCGGCGGATTGCTTTGCCGGAAGCCAGATGAATTATTTGCGAAATCTTCGAAACTAGCGTCCGTCATCGCCCGTCCTCCAGCAAGTTCAACACCAACCGAATCATCAACTCCTTCTGCCTCGGATCGCTCTCCGCCACCAGAAGCGCGAGCGCCACCATCGCATTGTCCGCCAGCCGCGGCTCGCCATCCGCTCGCAACAGCAACTGATTGCGCCGCAGATACTCCAGGAACAGCAGCGTGCCGATGCGCTTGTTGCCATCCGAGAACGGATGGTCCTTGATGACGAAGTACAGCAGATGTGCCGCCCGCGCCTGCACCGTCGGATACAGCGGTTCGCCGCCGAAGGTCTGTTCGATCGCGCCGAGAATGCCTTCGAGCTGATCGCCGCGTTCGCGGCCGAAGAGGTCGGTCGATTCGTTGCGGCTTGCGAGGGCGGCGCGCAGAGCCTGGATGGCGGCCCGCGCCCGCGTCAGGGAGAGTTCGCTGGATTGCGCGACCGGATTTGCCGGCGTCGATGGGAGGCTGTCTTCGTCGTACTCCAGCAGCAGTTTCCACGCGCGCGTGTAGCGCTGCACGACATCGAGCACGGCACGACCCTGCTCCGTGACCAGGAACTGATTGCGCAGCGTGTTCGACAGCAGTTCGACGGCCTGTTCGATCTCGGTGAAGCCCCGTTCACGCAGGCGCTTTTCGTTCAGCGTGTAGCCGCGCAGCAGGTGATCGCGCAGGGTCTGGGTGGCCCAGATACGGAACCGGGTGCCTTGCTTTGACTTGACGCGATAGCCGACGGAAATGATGGTGTCGAGGCTGTACAGGACGACGGGCTTGTCGGACAGAGCAATATGCATTTTTTGCATATTGCTTTCCTCGGGCAATTCTCCCTCCGTGAAGACGTTGCGAATGTGCCGCGACACTACGGACTGATCCCGGCCAAACAGCTCGACCATCTGTGCCTGGGTCAGCCAGACGGTATCGCGTTCGAGCCGCACGTCCAGCTGAATCCTGCCGCCGGGCGGCTGATACAGAATCACCTCGCCGCTCACAGTCTCTGGCGCTGCATCCGGCGGCCTGGGCTGCATCCGTCCTTTGCGGTGTGCCGAACGCCTGGCAGGCGCCTTCGCTTTCACCGCCTTCGCTCGCGTGCTTGCAACTTTCTTCGATCGAGCTTTCATGTCTCACTCCTTGAGAATCGATGTTTCAATCCCAGCCAGAGACGCCCCCACCCTAACCCTCCCCCGCTTCGCGGAGGAGGGGACGGAGGAAGCGCGACTGCCCTTCTGACTATCCGCTATCCGCCATCCGCTATCCGCTTCTTCTCCTTCAGACATACCCCAATCCCTTCAGGTACTCCTGCAGCTGCTTCGCCGCCGCGTCGCGGTCGTGCTCGATCTCGGTGAGTGTGACCTTGTACTTGTCCCACCAGTTCTCGAACGCGGCAACGATCTGCTGGCGATGCTGGGTGATGTAGCGTTCGACGATGGTGCGCATGTCGTCGTGCAGGATCGTGAGCAACAGGGTCGCGGCCTTTTTCTCGTCGAGCGCATCGACGGCGGCGTTCAGTTGCCTGACCAGTTCGCCTTCGCTGCCCTTCAATTGCTTCCTGACCGCGCCGAGGTCTTTCTTCCAGGCGGCCATCTGGGTCGGGTCGACCGCGGTTTCGTCCTCCGCTTCGGCGGCCTCGTCGTCTTCGCCAGTCTCGTTCTGTGGCGTCGCTGCCTTGATCTGCGCTTCGAGCTCGGCCTTTTTCGCTTCCAGCTCTGCAAGCTGCGCCACGAAATCATTCAGGAGAAACCGGACCAGCTTGTGATCCAGCGGATCGTGCTTCGACTCCTCGTCCTCCAGGGCCGTGATGATGCTCGTGCGCCAGGCGTCGATGACGCCCTTGCTGCCGCGCGCCATCAGGGTGAGGAAGTCGTATTTCGATTGATCCCAGAACCCCGCCACGATGCCGCGCACCTGGAAGGCATCCAGCAGGCCCAGCGGATCGAGCGCCGCGCTGAAGCTTCTGAGCACATCGTTGCGAACGCCGACGAAGCTCCCCTGTCCGGCCAGTTTCGTGATCCTGCTGGCGTGGGCCTTCCACCACTGATCGAACGCGTCGCGCACCGTGCGCTCCTTCGCGAGGAGGCCCGGATTGTTTTCGATCGCAGGCTTCAATGACTGGCGAGTCGTGACATCGGCACGGAACTCCAGGTAGCGGGCATCCCGATCCTGGAGCAATTCGCTGGCGCTGAATCCATGAGCCGCGAACAACGGCTGCTTCGCAGCGACCTCGTCGCGTGGGACGCCGCCCAGCAGGTGCGCGCGCACGTCATGCGGTTCGGGCGGCGGCGCGTTGTCGGCATAGCGGCGAATGTTCAGATTGAAATCATTGGCGCGCAGCGTCTCGACATCGACCACGGCAGCGAAGCCAGGCACGTCGGCAAATGCTTCGAAGGTATTAACGATCCGCTCGGTGTGTTCAGGATGCAGATAGTTCTGCGCCCGGCCTTCGAAGTATTCCCGGTCGGCGTTGATGAACAACACCTTGCCGCGCCGCTCCTTCGGCTTGCCGCTCCTGCCGTTGACCGTCTTGCGCATTACCAGGATGCATGCAGGAATGCCGGTGCCGTAGAACAGGTTGGGCGCGAGGCCGATGACGGCTTCGAGCAGATCCTCCTGAATCATGGCGGCGCGGATCGCTCTTTCCTCGCCGCCGCGAAACAGGACGCCGTGCGGCATGACGGTCGCCAGCAGTCCGCCGTCCGCCAACACATGCACCATGTGCTGCACGAACATGAGATCGGCTTTCTTCGAGCCCAGCGGCACCTGGCCGAAACGAAAACGCTCGGGAAACTTCGGCGCCCACAGGGCGCGGCCCTCGCGATCCTTCTCGGTGTTGCCCCAGTTGATCGAGAACGGCGGATTGGTGAGCACCCGGTCGAAGCGCCTGAGTTCGCCGCCATCGACATGCTGCGGCTCGGCAAGCGTGTCTTCATTCAGCAGGTCCGCCGTGCGGATGCCATGCAGCAGCATGTTCATCTTGGCAATGGACCAGACGGTGCCATTCGCCTCCTGTCCGTACAGATTGGCCTTGCGTCCGTCCTCGCCCTGCTCGTCGATGAATTCCTTGGCCGCGATCAGCATGCCGCCGGAGCCGCAGCAGGGATCGTAGATGTGATGCTTCTGCGCCGGCTTGAGCAGCCGCACCATCAGCTTCACCACGGAGCGCGGCGTATAGAACTCGCCGCCCTTCTTGCCGGCGGAATCGGCGAAGTCGCTGATCAGGAATTCATACGCCGCACCGAGCAGGTCGGGAAACTCGAAGTCCTCGTTGCGCAGCCGATACGTGCTGAAGTGGGTGATGAGCTGGCGCAGCCTGATGTCGGGGATCTTGCTCTGGCCGACCTTGCGCGTGAAGTCGATGTGCTCGAGCACATCGGACAGCGTGCTGTTGTGCTCTTCAAGGCCGCCCAGCGCCTTGTTCAGCTCGCCGCCGACGTTCTCGTGGGCCTCGTTGACGAGCTGTTCCCAGCGGGACACGGGCGGCACATAGAAGGAATCTCCATACCAGCGTGGATGGTCTGCGAGTTTTTCTGCCTTTGCCTTGGCGAGGCCGCCGGCGACCTGCTGCGCAACGACTTCCTCCCGCCGCTCCTCGAACACATCCGAGCAGCGCTTCAGAAACAGCATCCCGAAGATGTATTCCTTGAACTCGGAGGCGTCCATCTTGCCGCGCAGGATGTCGGCGGCCTTGAAGAGGTGGTGTTCGAGCTGGTTGAGCGTTAAGGGCATCGTTCTGAAGAGTCGTTGGAGCAGGCGCGGTGCAGGCGCCCGCCCCGCTCTTCTAATTCATTGATCCGATTCGTAAAGATAGGACGCCCACCGGGGAAAGTCGACCGGGCCGGATCGACCGCATTGCCGTGCCAGGAAGGTGACGAGTCGGAATAGAGATGCTCTTTAATCTCGCCAGTGCCTTACTTGATCAGCCGCAGATTCACCGGATACCGGTACGCCACCCCTTCGCTCGCCTTCACGGCGGCGATGATGATGAACACCAGATCCGCCAGGCTGAGCAGGAGCAGCAGCAGGAAACCGATGGCGACGATCATCAGGATCACGCACACGATGGCGGCGAGGAACACGGTGATCTGGAAGTTGAGCGCTTCCTTGCCCTGATCGTTCACGAAGGGCATTTCGTCCTTCTTGATCAGCCAGACGATCAGCGGGCCGAGCACGGCGCCGATGCCGGTGACGAGACCGAGCAGCGCGCTCAGATGCACGCCGACGGCCCAATTGCGTTCCTGCTGACCCGGAGCGGGCGTGAGATCCGTCATGTGGGAACCCGTGACGATGGAGGCGCAGTGCGCGGTGACGGAAGCGTAACGCCTTCCTTCTCTCCTGTCAGTCACGGGTCATGGCGAGGATCCGGCAGTCGAGACGAAGAGCGCGAACCGCAAAAGACCGCATAAAAGAATGCGAAAGAAAGTAGGAGCGGGGTTCCATTTTTGACGGTCTTTTGCGGCCCCTCTCCTCCTTCCGATTCCCGTTCCTGCAGAAGTCCTCATCTTCTACCGCGATGGAATCCCGGCTAACCGCTTTGTCACCGGGTCGCGACTGATCCCTCACGGCACCCCTCGTAGGATTTCACTCATGCCGGCGCACTGCTGCGTCCGCAATGACCATGAATACACGAGGGAGATTTATGAGCTCGCGAAGAATGTGGGGTGGCGTCGCTACGGCGGTTACGGTTGCACTGGGCACGGCCCTGGGCGGCCCGGCAATGGCCGATGCCGCCGCGGATGGCGCGAATGCGTCCGCGACCCTGGAGAACATCGTCGTCACGGCGCGCCGCCGCGAGGAACAGGTCCAGGACGTGCCGCTCGCGATCTCGGTCGTGAACTCCAGCACACTGGAAAAGACCGGTACGTTCAACGTCGGCAAGCTCAGCCAGCTGCAGCCGTCGGTGCAGTTCTATTCCAGCAACCCGCGTAATTCCGCGGCGAACATCCGCGGCATCGGTGCGCCATTCGGTCTGACCAACGACGGCATCGAGCAGGGCGTCGGCATCTACATCGATCAGGTGTACTACGCGCGCAGCGCGACGGCGACCTTCGACTTCCTCGATGTCGACCAGATCGAAATCCTGCGCGGACCGCAGGGCACGCTGTACGGCAAGAACACCACCTCGGGCGCCATCAACGTGACTTCGCGCAAACCGAGCTTCACGCCCGAAGCGGATGCCGAAGTCAGCTACGGCAACTATGGATTCGTGCAGGGCAAGGGCTCCGTTTCGGGACCGATAACCGACAAGCTCGCCTTCCGCCTCGGCACCTCGTACACGCAGCGCGACGGCACGATCCGCAATGCCGCGACCGGTGACGACATCAACGAACAGGACAACCTCGGCTTCAAGGGCCAGCTGCTGTGGGAAGCGAGCGATTCGCTGAGCGTCAAGTTCTCGGCGGACTATACGCACTCCGATCCGCTCGGCTTCGGCCAGCTCTACGTGCGTGAAGGCTCGACGCAGCGTCCGTTGAGCCGTCAATACGCCGCGCTCGCCGCTGCCTCGAACTACCAGGTGCCGAGCACCAATCCGTTCGATCGCGTGACCGATCTCGACGCCGAACTCACGGCCGAGCAGTACTTCGGCGGCGCGTCGGTGCTGGTGGAATGGGATGTCGGCCCCGGGCGGCTTACGTCGGTGTCCGCGTATCGCAAATGGGACTGGTATCCGAAGAACGACCGTGACTTCATCGGCCTGCCCATTACCACGATCTCGGAAAATCCGTCCAAGCAGCGCCAGTACTCGCAGGAACTGCGCTACGCAGCGACCGGCGAAAAGATCGACTACGTCGTCGGCGTGTATGGCTTCTACCAGACCGTCGACACCAACGGCGCACAGGAACAGGGTCCGCTGGCCAGTCGCTGGCTACTGGGCGGTGCGAGCGCCAACAACCCCGCCATCCTCGACGGCCTGCGCTCCGAGAACGACATCGGCCTGAAGAACACCAGCGCCGCTGCGTTCGGCCAGTTGACCTGGCATGTCACCGACGACCTGCGACTGCAACCCGGCCTGCGCGTCAACTACGACAGGAAGGAAGGCAAGTACATTGCCACCGTCACCAACGCGACCAACACACCGTTGACGAGCGAACAGCGCGGCGTGCTGGCGCCGCAGAGCTACGAACCCGAATTCAGCGATACGAATGTCTCGGGCGACTTCACGGTGTCGTATGACATCGCCGACAACGTGCTCGGCTATGCCACGTATGCCAAGAGCTTCAAGTCGGGCGGCATCAATCTCTCCGGCCTGCCGCTGGATGCGGCCGGCCAGCCGATCACTGCGGTGGAAACGGTCAAGCCCGAAGACGTGAATCACTTCGAAGTCGGCTTGAAGTCGCAGTGGTTCGACGGTCGGCTGACCGCCAACCTCGCCGGCTTCTGGACCGAGATCAATGACTATCAGGCCACGGTGACCAACAGCCAGGCCAACGTGATCCGCGGCTATCTCGCCAACGCCGAGCAGATCCGCGTGCGCGGCGTCGAACTCGATCTCTCCACGCAGCCCATCAGCGGCCTGACGCTGTACGCGAACGGCGCCTACAACGATCACGAGTACACGAAGTTCACGGATGCACCGTGCCCGCCGGAACTCGCCGGCGGCACTGCGGCGTCGGCGGCGAATCCGCCGAGCGCGCCGGGTACGCCGGGCGGCTTCAGCCCGGCGTTCTGCGACATCTCAGGCCAGTGGCTGCCGGGCATTTCGAAGGTGTCCGCATCGTATGGCTTGCAGTACGAACTGCCGCTCGCGGCGCTCGGCAGCAACGGCGGCGCGTACTTCGCCTTCGACGGACTGTATCGCTCCAAGTTCTCGTCGAATCCGTCGCGCTCGCTCTACACGGACGTCGATGGCTATTCGCTCGCGAACTTCCGCGCCGGCGTGCGCTTCGGTCAGGGCTGGGACGTGTACGGCTGGGTGCGCAATGCGTTCGACGAGGAATATTTCGACTTCCTCTCGACACAGTCAGGCAACACCGGCCTCGTGATCGGTCAGCCCGGCGATCCGCGCACGTACGGACTCACGGTGAGAGCCTCGTTCTGAGGCTCTCTTCCGTCACGAAGCTTTAACACCCGTCATTCATCCTGTGGAGGCGCACCTTGCGCCTCCACGACAGGATCATCCAATGAAGTTCGACATCTCCAGCACCCGGCGCGCGTTGCTCGCCGCCTTCGCGTTCGGTCTGACGCTCGGCGCATCCGCTGCTCACGCAGCATCGACGACGCTGCTCAACGTTTCCTACGATCCGACGCGCGAGCTGTACGAGGACTACAACAAGGAATTCGCCAAGTACTGGAAAGCGAGGACCGGCGATGAGGTTTCGATCAAGCAGTCGCACGGCGGTTCGGGCAAGCAGGCGCGTACCGTGATCGACGGCCTGCCCGCTGACGTCGTCACGCTCGCGCTCGCCGGCGACATCGATGCGCTGGTCACCAACGGCAAGCTGCTGCCGGTGAACTGGCAGTCGCGCCTGCCACACAACAGCTCGCCCTACACCTCGACCATCGTGTTCCTGGTGCGCAAGGGCAATCCGAAAGGCATCAAGGACTGGGGCGATCTGGTGAAGCCGGGCATCGCCGTCATCACGCCGAATCCGAAAACCTCCGGCGGCGCGCGCTGGAACTATCTCGCCGCGTGGGCCTGGGCGCTCAAGCAGCCGGGCGGCAACGAGGCGAGCGCAAAGGAATACGTGCGCAAGCTCTACAAGAACGTGCCGGTGCTCGACACGGGTGCGCGCGGTTCGACCACGACGTTCGTCCAGCGCGGCATTGGTGATGTGCTGCTCGCGTGGGAGAACGAGGCGTATCTGTCCATCAAGGAACTCGGGCCCGACAAGGTCGAGATCGTGGTGCCCTCACTGAGCGTGCTGGCCGAACCGCCGGTCGCCGTCGTCGACAAGGTCGTGCTGAAGCGCGGCACACGCGACGTCGCCACGGAATACCTGCGGCACCTCTACAGCCCGGAAGCGCAGGAAATCATCGCGAAGAATTTCTATCGCCCGATCGACGCGAAGGTCGCGGAGAAATATGCGAAACAGTTTCCGAAGATTCCGCTCGTGACCATCGCCGACTTCGGCGGCTGGGACAAAACCCAGAAGGCGCACTTCGCGGATGGCGGCGTGTTCGATCAGATCTACGCGCCGAACTAGCGCGCTCTCTTGCTGTGGGGCCGGCTTCAGCCGGCCTTTGTGAGGAGTCAGGCTGAAGCCTGACCTACAAACAAACCCTGACCTGCAGTCAATCGTCGTCCCGGTTCTCCTCCGCCCGCTTCTTCGCCTTCATCCATTCTTCGAGCCGTTTCAGATCGAGCGGCTTGCGCTGCGGCGGCGGAGTCGGCGCGGTCGACGGACCCGTCGGCGGACGCAGTTTGCTGCCCGTCGCGCGGGCATTGTCGTAAGGATCGGAGCCGCCACCGCCCTTCGCCGGCGCGGTGTCATACGGATTGAATCCGCCGCCGGGCAGCGGCTGCCGCTGCGGCGCACTCACGGGCTTGTCGGGATCGAGCCTGGGATTCCTGGCCGTCTCGGCCAGCGACAGCTCGCCGAGATCGAGCTTGCGCAGGCGATGCGTGCTCACATCGCGCGTATAGACGCCCGTCTCCAGCTGCCATTCCCAGGTGGGATTGCCGCGCGAATCGTAGGCCACGCGGCCCGAGCGCTTGTCTCCCCCCTTGTCGCCCACCGCGGTGGGCTGACCCGCCGGCGGCTGCTTCGGGTCTTTCGGTTCACTCATTGGCTGATTCCGGCATCGAACTGACGGGATTCTGGTCCCGCGTACGGGGCCATTGCAATTGCGGCGGGACGATCGGTGATACTCCGCCGGGAAATTGCCTGCGACACAACGACCTCCGATGAACCCACACCGACCGCGCGCCAGCTCTGAGAGACCCGAACTGGCGCGCGGATTCCTTGGCGTGTTCGCCTACAGCCGCCGCGCGCTCGAACTGGTGTGGACCACCAGCCGCCCGCTCAGCATCGCGCTCGGCGTATTGACGCTGCTTGCCGGTATTTTCCCGGCAGCGATCGCGTATGTGGGCGCGCTGATCGTCGATGCCGTGGTCGCAGCGATGCAGGCGGCACCGGCAGATCACGCCGCGCGTACCTCGCATGCGCTGCTGCTGGTCGGCGTGGAAGGCCTGCTGGTCGCCGGCCTGGCCGGTGCGCAACGCGGCCTGTCGCTGTGCCAGTCGCTGCTGCGCGCGCAGCTCGGCCAGCGCGTGAACGTGATGATCCTGGAGAAGGCGCTCACGCTCGATCTGGCGCATTTCGAGAACTCGGAGTTCTACGACAAGCTGACGCGCGCGCGGCGCGAGGCATCGAGTCGTCCGCTGTCGCTGGTCGTGCGCACGTTCGGTCTGGCGCAGAACGCGGTGTCGCTGCTCAGCTATGCGACGCTGCTGATCCAGTTCTCGGGCTGGGCGGTACTCGTGCTCATCCTCGCCGGCCTGCCGGCGTTTCTCGCCGAGGCGAAATTCTCCGGCGCCGCGTTCCGCCTGTTCCTGTGGCGCTCGCCCGAGACGCGCATGCAGCTCTATCTCGAAACGCTGCTGGCGCGCGAAGACCACGTCAAGGAGATCAAGCTCTTCGGGCTCGGCCCGCTGTTCCTGCAACGCTATCGCGCCATCTTTCACAAGCTGTACCGCGAAGATCGTGATCTCACCGTCCGCCGCGACACGTGGGGATTTTTTCTCGGACTCATCGGCACGGCGGCACTGTATGGCGCGTATGCGTGGATCGCACTGTCCGCCATCGCCCGCGCGATCACGCTGGGTCAGATGACCATGTACCTGATGCTGTTCCGCCAGGGACAGGCCGCGGTGTCGGCGATCCTCTCCGCGATCAGCGGCATGTACGAAGACAACCTGTATCTGTCGACGCTCTACGACTATCTGGAAACGCCGGTCGACGCGCCCAGGGGAAACACCGTGCGCGGGCCGCAGCCCGACGATGGCATCCGCTTCGAACACGTCGGCTTCACCTATCCCGGCGCGGAAACGCCGACGCTGGTCGACGTGAACCTGCACATCCGTCCCGGCCAGTCGCTGGCGCTGGTCGGCGAGAACGGTTCCGGCAAGACGACGCTGATCAAGCTGCTGACGCGCCTGTATCCGCCGACGTCGGGCCGCATCCTGCTCGACGGCCAGGACCTGCGCGACTGGGACGAAGCGGCGCTGCGCGATCGCATCGGCGTGATCTTCCAGGACTTCACGCGTTATCAACTGCTGCTCGGCGAGAACATCGGCGCCGGCGACGTACAGCATTTCGAAGATGAAACGCGCTGGCGCGAAGCGGGCGAGAAAGGCATGGCCACGCCCATCGTCGAGTCTCTGCCAGCCGGCTACCGCACGCCGCTGGGCAAATGGTTCAACGACGGTCGCGAACTCTCCGGCGGCCAGTGGCAGAAGATCGCTCTGTCGCGCGCCTTCATGCGCTCACGCGCCGACATCCTCGTGCTCGACGAACCGACGGCCGCGATGGACGCCGCTGCCGAGGCCACGATCTTCGAGCACTTCCGCGCCCTGACCCGCGAGCGCATCGCCATCCTGATCTCGCACCGCTTCTCCACCGTGCGCATGGCCGACCAGATCGTGGTGTTGCAGGACGGCCGCATCGTCGAACATGGCAGCCACGAGGAACTCATGAAGCTCGACGGACACTATGCGCATCTGTTTTCGTTGCAGGCGAAGGGGTACCGATGAACACCATGCGTGTCTGGGCCGCCGAAGCCATCCAGAAGATCGAAGCCGACTTCAACCGCTCGGCGGAC
>NZ_DAINNK010000014.1:0-31366 GCF_036735925.1 Povalibacter sp. | reverse complement strand
CTGGGCCGCCGAAGCCATCCAGAAGATCGAAGCCGACTTCAACCGCTCGGCGGACACGCATCTGATTCCGCTGCCGTTGCCGGGCTTCGACGGCATCGATCTGTACCTGAAGGATGAATCGAGTCATCCGACCGGCAGTCTCAAGCACCGGCTGGCGCGTTCGCTGTTCCTGTATTCGCTGGCGAACGGCTGGCTGCGCCAGGACAGCACGGTGATCGAAGCATCGAGCGGTTCCACGGCCGTGTCGGAAGCCTACTTCGCACGACTGCTCGGCATGCCGTTCATCGCCGTCATGCCGGCGGCGACCTCGCCCGAGAAAATCGCCGCCATCGAATTCCAGGGCGGCCGCTGCCATCTCGTCGACGACCCGACCCGCATCTACTTCGAGTCCGCGCGCCTCGCGCGCGAAACCGGCGGACACTTCATGGATCAGTTCACCTACGCGGAACGCGCGACCGACTGGCGCGCCAACAACAACATCGCCGAATCGATCTTCAAGCAGATGGCCGAGGAACCGCACCCGATTCCCGAATGGATCGTCTGCGGCGCCGGCACCGGCGGCACCAGCGCCACGCTCGGCCGCTACGTGCGCTATCGCCGCCACGGTACGCGCATCCTGTGCGCCGACCCGGAACGCTCCGTGTTCTTCGATTACTTCGCCGGCTGTCTCAAAGGCCAGCCCGATGCATCGCTCACGCTGCCCGGCGGCTCGCGCATCGAAGGCATCGGCCGTCCGCGCGTCGAAGCGAGCTTCATTCCCGGCTGCGTCGATGCGATGGTGAAAGTGCCGGACGCGCTGAGCCTTGCGGCGATGCGCTACGTCAGCAGCCGACTCGGCCGCCGCGTCGGCGGCTCCACCGGCACCAACTTCGTCGGCGTACTGGCCGTCGCGCAGCGCATGCGCGCGGCAGGCGAACACGGCTCGATCGTCACCATCCTGTGCGACGGTGGCGAGCGCTACTCGCACAGCTACTACAACCCCGAGTGGTACGCGGCCTGCGGAGTCGATATCGCCGCCGCCGATGCAACGCTCGAGGCAATTCTGCAGGGCTTCGCGTCCGACTCGGTGCAGTTCATAAGCCGCTGAAACGACAGCAGCTTGCGTCGTAGATGAGAACGATTATCATCGCCGTCCGTTCGTCGGCACCTTGGCCGACCGGATACCAGCCAGCCTCCCCTCCTGACGTTACGCGCGCCGCGCGAACTTCCCGAGCGCCAGCCAACGTCTTGCCGCCCCCGCTTCCGCCCTGTCGTCGCGGACGGGTGCGGCGCATCCGCGATACACATGAACAGGGAGTCATCGCATGCGTCCTGTCCGCCTTGCCGCAGCGACCGCATTGGGAGTGGCCATCACCGCCACGCTCGCCGTCGCTGCAGAAAACACCGCCTCGGCCGATCCGCAATCGCCGGCCGCGCAACCCGAACCCACGACGCTGCGCGCCATCCAGGTGTCGTCCGATATCGAGGAAACCGCGACCGGTCCCGTCGAGGGTTACCACGCCACGCGCAGCGCGACGGGCACGAAGACCGATACGCCATTGCTCGAAACGCCTTTTTCGGTGCAGGTCGTGAGCCGTGAGTTGCTCGACGATCAGCAGGCGCTGCGCATCGAAGACGCCATCAAGAACGTCAGCGGTGTGTATGTCGCTCAGGGCCCGGACGGCAACACCATGGACACGTTCATGATCCGCGGATTCCAGACCGACTCGTACGGCGCCACCTACCAGGATGGCCTGCGCGATTTCTCGCGGGCGCCGAAGGAAGTGGCAGGCATCGAGCGCGTCGAAGTCCTCAAAGGCCCCGCCGCGATCATGTACGGCCGCATCGAACCTGGCGGCATGATCAATCGCGTCGCCAAGCGTCCGCGTGCTGAGGCGTTCACCGACATCGAACAGCAGATCGGCTCGTACGAGTTCTATCGCACCACGCTCGATTCGACCGGCGCATTGGATGCGGACGAGAGCTGGCTGTATCGCGTCAACGCCGCCTTCGAGGACTCCGACGGCTTCAAGGATTTCACGCACAACCGCCGGCTGTATCTCGCGCCGCAGATCGAATGGCGTCCGGGCGAAGCAACCAGCATTCGCGCGGCGATCGAGTACATGGACGACGATCGTTCGTGGGCGCAGACCTACGGCACGATCGGCGACGTGAACGGACCCGTCGAGATTCCCATCGAAACCAATCTCAACGGCAAGGACGACGTGTACAAGGATCGCAGCGTCAGCTATTCCCTCGACTGGTCGCACGAATTCAATGAATCATGGCGACTGCAGCAGCGCCTGACCTATCTCGTACGCGACAGTCACGCCGATGGCACGTGGCTGTCGGAAGCCGATCTCGCTGGCAACTACGAACGCGTGCACTGGGGCTGGGAGGACGAAGACCAGAGCGTCGCTTCCGTGAACCTGGAACTGCTCGGTCATTTCGAGACCGGCCCGCTGCAGCACACCTTGCTCGTCGGCGCGGATTACTACGATGAGGACTACGACTCGGGCGGCTGGGCCTGGGGCGGCACGCCGACGCTTTCCAACATCCACGCGCCCGACTACACCTCCGCCTATCACGACGACTATCCGGCCGACGCCTACGGCTACAAGAACAGGAACGGAGGCGTGTATCTGCAGGACCAGGTCGCGTTCGCCGAACGCTGGCATGTCATGCTCGGCGTACGCCACGACAAGGCGCGCTACGACAACAACTACGCCGGCTCGACGCTGCTGGCCAATGACAGCGCGCTGACCTGGCGCGGCGGCGTGCTGTATCAGCCGCGCCCGGACCTGTCGGTGTACGCGAGCTTCGTCGAAGGTTTCGGCTCATCCAATTTCGATTGGACCACCGGGACGGCCTTCGATCCGCAGACGTCGTACCAGTACGAAGTCGGTACGAAGTGGCAGCCGAGTCCACGCTTCGGCCTGACGGTCGCCCTGTTCCAGCTCGTCAAGGACAACCTGACGATGGCCGATCCCGAGAATCCCTTGCGCACCATCCTCGCGGGCGAAGCCACGAGCGAAGGCATCGAAGTGGACATCAGCGGGCAGATCACTGACGCATGGAGTGTCGTTGCCTCGTATGCCTACACCGACGTGCGTTACACGAACTCGGACACGATGCAGGGCGAACGCATGTTCGGCGTGCCGCGCAACGGCGCGAGTTTCTGGACGACCTATCGGGTCGGCGACACGGGCCTGCAGTTCGGCGGCGGCGTGGTGTATCGGGACTCGCAGCTCGGCACGCAGCGTGCCTGGGATCCGGCGATCTATCCGTACATGCTGGACGGCTACACGCTGGTCGATCTGATGGCGAGCTACGCCTTCGATCTCGCGGGCAACCCGACCAAGGTGCAGCTCAACATCAGCAATGCGACGGACGAACGCTACAACCCGTCGAGCTACGGTGGCATGTCGCGCATCATGCTCGGCGAGCCGCGCATGATTCTCGGATCGTTCCGGATGAGCTTCTGAACCTCCGTGGCCCCTCCTCCGGCTGTGTGGAGGAGGGCCACGCGACCGCCCGGACAGTCTCGCTGACGGGTCTGTCACCGACTTTTCGCCTGCCTGCGACCGATCCGTTACCGCGTCGCTGCTACGCTGCCGCAACTCCGCCCCGGGAACCGCTGCCGTTCTCACTTCGTTTCTGGTCGACTCCGCCCACCGTGGCGGCAGACGAGACCGGCGGGCTCCAACGATCCAATCGAGGACTTTCCATGCGCTGCTGGCTGTTCTTTCATCGCGAAATCGCGCCGGACGTGCCCGAGGCGGCCGAGGTGCAGCGCTTCCAGAGCGTTGCCTCGCGGCTCGGCATCGATCTGAAGGTACTGCATCCGCGGGATTTCGATCTGGTAGTGGATTCTTCCGGCAACTGGTCGGCGATCTACCAGGGCAAGGCGCTGCCGAAGCCCGACCTCATCATTCCGCGCACCGGCAGCGAGAGCGATTACTTCACGCTCGCCGTGCTGCGCCATTTCGAGAAGCAGGGCGTGGCGATGGTGAACTCGCCGGCGGCGGTCGAAGCGGTCGGCGACAAGCTGCAGACCCTGCAGATTCTCGGCGGCGCCGGGCTGCCGATTCCCAAGACCCTCCTCGGGAAATTTCCGATCGACGTCGACGTGGTCGAACGCGAGCTGGGTTTCCCCGTGGTCGTGAAAACCTTGAAGGGCACGCGCGGCGACGGCGTGCTGCTGTGTGCGGACCGCGAGCAGTTCAACGATCTCGCCAGGCTGCTCGACGGCGCGAAGCCGGGCGCGGATTTCATCTTCCAGCAGTACATCAAGTCGAGCCATGGTCGCGACGTGCGCGTGCTGGTCATCGCCGGCCAGGCCGTGGCCGCGATGGAGCGGCGCTCCGCCGACGGCAGTTTCAAATCCAACATTTCCCTGGGCGGTGTCGGTACCTGTTTCGATCCGCCGCCGGAAATGGCCGATCTCGCCGTGCGTGTCGCAGGTTCGCTGGGCCTCGATGTCGCGGGCATCGACATCCTGTTCGACGGCGACGGCTACCGCATCTGCGAAGCGAATTCTTCGCCGGGATTCCAGGGGCTGGAGAAGGCCTGCAGGATCAGCGTACCGGATGCGATCTTCGAGGCCATGCACCAGCGGCTCGGCCTGCCGACGCGCCGCCGCGGCAGTTCGTGGCGTTCGTTCGTGGGCTCGGTGCGCAAGTATTTCGGCGGCAATTCCGCCGAGCCGATGAAGCAGCTCGTCAAGGCGACGACGCGATCGTGAAGCGGGCGATGGCCCAATGGCACTACATCAGGGACTGTTCTGCGTTGATCGCCTCTCGTCTGATCCCCTCCTCCGCGCAGCGGGGGAGGGTTGGGGTGGGGGTATCAAGGCAAACTGCGCTGCCTGACTTGAGCCCCCCATCCTGTCCTTCCCCCGCTGCGCGGAGGAAGGGACGCTCAATTCAACCTCATCTCAATCATCTGGGGCTCAATGCAGTGTCATTGGGCGATAGCTTGCTCGCACGCGACGTAGTAGCGTCATCGCGTCTTCCGCTCACTTCAGGATCCGCATGAGCCGCAACGCCATCAACGCACCCGGCGCCGCCGTCGTCGGGCCGTATTCGCACGCCGTCGAAGCCGCCGGTCTGGTTTTCTTCTCCGGCCAGACGCCGCTCGATCCGGCGACCGGCAAGCTGGTAACGGGTTCGATCGGCGAGCAGACCGCACAGTGCTTCCGCAATCTCTTCAACGTGCTGGACGCCGCCGGCCTCACGCCCGCCGACGTCGTGAACGTGCAGGTCTATCTCACCGACATGAACGACTTCGCCGCGATGAACGAGGTGTACGCAACGCAGTTTGCGAAGCCGTATCCGGCGCGCACGACGATCGGTGTCGCGAGCCTGCCGCTGGGCGCACGGGTGGAGATCGGGATGACGGCGCGGACTCGTGGGGCTTATGCGGTCTGAAGAATCGGAGGCCGCGAAAGACCGCATGAAAGAATTGGACGGCAGGCCCGGCCAAGGGCACGGCATCAAGACGGCGTTGCTGGTTTCTTGCTGTGGGGCCGGCTTCAGCCGGCCTGAAAAATGTCAGGCTGAAGCCTGACCTACAGAAGAAGTCCGAGCCGATCGCGGCCTCTTACTTCCTGCTCTCGATCCACCGCTCGATCTTCTTCTCCAGCACATCCATCGGCACCGCGCCATCGCGCAGCACTTCGGTGTGGAAGGCCTTGAGATCGAACTTCGCCCCGAGCGCCGCTTCGGCCCGGCTGCGCATTTCGCGGATGCGGATCTGGCCGATCTTGTAGCCGAGCGCCTGGCCGGGGTTGGCGATGTAGCGTTCGACTTCGGCCTCCACGTCGCTCGGCGCCATCGATGAGTTGTCGAGCATGTAGGCGATCGCCTGTTCGCGGCTCCAGTTGCGCGAGTGCAGGCCGGTGTCGACGACCAGACGCATGGCGCGGAGCATTTCATCGCTCAGGCGGCCGTAGTACTGGTATGGATCGGTGAACAGACCCATCTCCCTGCCGATCGATTCGGCATACAGCGCCCAGCCTTCGACATACGCGGTGTAGTTGCCGCCGAAGCGGCGGAACTTCGGCAGGCCGGTCAGTTCCTGCTGGATCGAAATCTGGAAGTGATGGCCCGGCGACGCCTCATGCAGCGACAGCGTCTCCATGCCGAACTTCGGCTGCGCCTTCAGGTTGAACGTATTCACATAGAAGATGCCGGGACGCGAGCCGTCAGCCGACGGCGACTGGTACATCGCGCCCGCCGCCGACTCGGCACGGAAGGCTTCCACCGGCCGTACTTCGTAGTCGGCCCTGGGAAACACGGCAAAGAACTTCGGCAGTACGGCGTCGATGCGACGCTTCACGTCCTGGTAGCCGGCGATGAGATCGCCGGGTTTGGCGTAATAGAACTGCGGATCGTCCTGCAGGTGCCGGAAGAACGCGTGCAGATCGCCGCGGAAGCCGACCTGCGTCTTCACCTGTTCCATCTCGCCGCGGATGCGTGCGACTTCCTTCAGTCCGAGATCGTGGATGAAGTCCGGCGTGTAGTCGGTGGTGGTGTTGACCTTGATCAGGAACGCATACCACGCCTTGCCGCCGGGCAACGCCGTCCAGGCGACGGTGGCGCGCGTCTGCGGCAGGTATTCGTCGCGCACGAAATCGTACAGGCGTCGATACGACGGCGTGATGCGATTGACGATGGCATCGCGATAGGCCTGCTCCAGCCGTTTGCGATCGGCGGCGGAGAAGCCATCCGGAAATTTCGCCACCGGCGCGTAGAACAGGCTCTTCTGCGGATCATCGACGACGAGCGCGGCAAGCTGCGCCTGCACCTTCTCCATCACGACGCGCGGCTGCACGATCTTCTTCGCGATGCCGAGCCGCATGTTGGCGATCGCCTGGTCCGACCACGCGAGGTAATCGTTCATGCGGGCAAGAAAACGGTCGTAGTCCTGCACCGTTTCGAACGGCTGGGCATTGGTGGCGCTGCCGAACAGCGGCATCAACGTCGCGATGCTGAACATCTGGTCGAGCGGCAGCAGTTCGCTCGGGAACGCCGCGCCCTCGATGGCAGTACGGCGCTCGTGCAGGAAAATTTCCAGGCTGAGCCGATCTTCTGCAGAGAGCGCTTGCGGCTCGAACTGGAGCGCAGCATCGAGGTAGCTGCGTTCCACGCCGAGCGACTCGGCGAGGTAGGCCGGCGAAATGAAGTTCGGCAGCCGGTCGTCATAGCGGTGATCGCCGATGAACGTGGCCTGCAGGGGATTCAGCTGCAGCGACCGCTCGAAATAGTCCTCGAACAACCGATGCGGCTCGGCCGCGGGTGGCGGCTCGGCCGCGGGCACGGTTGCGGACAGCAACAGCGAACACAGCGACAGTACGATTCTGGTCATGACCACACCCGACGCACCACGAGGCGCGGGAGCTTTGCATATCCGGTCCTGCAGGGAGAAGCTGCTCAGAAGTATTCATCGCAACATGACCACCACCGACCGCACACCGCGTCAGTAATGAGCGTCCGTTTGCATATTTGGATGAAATGCGGGAATAGGCTGGCCCCGCGTGATGGCGACCGGATAGAATGGCCTCGCAGGCAAGCGTGAGGTTTGTAGAGGTTGCCGGTAACGGCGACAGCCCGAACGGGCGGGATCCTCGAACTCAGGGCCTGCCATGAACGCCCGCCAACCGCGGGCGTTTCTTTTTGACGCTCGATTCAGGCCACCACCGCAATCACGCGGTCAATCAGATCTCGGCTCGAACACCAGAACTTCAACCCGTATCCTTCGACCCGTCCGTCGCGCCGGTAAATGGTCGGAGAGATGGAACGCAGATAGCGATCTTCGACATCTCCGTACCGGTTCACCGTGACTGAGTAGTACGCAGAGGTCGCCACTGCATCGGCCAACTGCAACCCGGCAAGCTGATCGTGATTCACCGCCCTCACCCGGGCCGGGTCGATTGCATTCCAGTCGATTCTTACGTCGCGTCCCTCGCGTTCCTGCTTCAGGCCAGTCAGGTACTGGCGCAGATCGTCATACGACATTGCGCTGCGATTCGAGAACACCAGTTCAGCCCGTCCATCACCATCATCCGTCTTGCGATTGTCCCGGCACAGCCATGACACGCGTTCCAGCAACAAGCGACTGGCGTAGCGACAGAGCGCATATGCCTGCTGCTGAAATATTTCCGGCTCTTCGATCGACGGCTTGTGGATCAGAATGGATACGGTGCGGGCCGGCATTTGCCCGATGAGCCGCGCGACAGGGATGCGTTGCTCGTGCCGGAGGTTACGGAAATGCAAGGCGTGATTGACCGGCTTGCTGAGCAATTGCCGTATGTCTCGAGCAACCGCCACTGCCTGCGAATCGTTCGCCTTGCGCAGTACCAGTGCAGACATGACGAACCAGCGGGAACTCCCACTGCCATCGCTCCGGAATGCAAAGCCCTCATCCCCGGACTCATCCACGTAAACGACAAAGCTCGTCATGTTTTGCGTTCTTCCTGAACTCATGCGTGCAGCAGGATACTCACAATTTCGGGGAACAGCGAAATCACGCGGCCGGCCGGCAGTCGGCGTGGCAGAATGTCGGCCTTCCCTCTGTCTTTCCGTTCTCAATCAGGAGTGTCTGATGCGTCTTGACGCCGTATCGATCGGCCGCGATCCCCCCCGTGAAGTCAATGTGATTGTCGAAGTCCCGGTGGGCGGCGAGCCGATCAAGTATGAAATGGACAAGGCGTCCGGCACGCTCGTCGTCGATCGCTTCCTGTATACGTCGATGCGCTATCCCGGCAACTACGGTTTCATTCCGCACACGCTGTCCGACGACGGCGATCCGTGCGACGTGCTGATCGCCAATCAGCGCGGCATCATCCCGGGCGCGCTGGTCGCGTGTCGTCCCGTCGGCGTGCTGAAGATGCAGGACGAGGCCGGCGGCGACGAGAAGATCGTCGCGGTGCCGGTGCCGAAGCTCACGCGCCGCTACGAGAAGGTGCACAACTACACCGATCTTCCCGACATCACGATCAAGCAGATCGAACACTTCTTCGAGCACTACAAGGATCTGGAAACCACCAAGTGGGTGAAGGTGCTCGGCTGGGGCGATGCGGAAGAAGCACAGAACCTGATCGTGCAGGCCATCGAACGCGCGCAAGCGGCGAAAAAATAGCGGCACGATCATGACGATCGAAACCCTGTCGCAGCGCGAGTCGACCGGCGGGGTCGACTGCCGCTGCGAGGCGGGGCCCGATCAGTGACTGCCGTGCCGATGATCGCCCTGGACGCGGTCAGCAAATCGTTCGACGGCGGCACGCGCTTCGCCGTCCGCGAAGTGTCGTTCGGGATTCCGGCGGGCCAGTTCGTCGCCATCGTCGGCAGTTCGGGGTCGGGCAAGACGACGACGCTCAAGACCATCAACCGGCTCATCGATGCGGACGCAGGCCGCATCACGGTCGACGGCAGCGAGGTGACTGCCGTGGCGCCGTTCGAACTGCGTCGGCGCATCGGCTACGTGTTCCAGGGCATCGGCCTGTTTCCGCATCTCACCGTCGCAGAGAACATCGGCATCACGCAGCAGCTGCTGCGCTGGCGGGCCGCCGACATCCGCGCACGCACGCTCGAGCTGCTCGATCTCGTCGATCTGCCGCGCGACTTCGCGCAACGTCTGCCGGCGGCGCTCTCCGGCGGACAGCGTCAGCGGGTCGGCGTGGCACGCGCACTCGCGGCGCGACCCGGCATTCTGCTGATGGACGAACCCTTCGGTGCGCTCGATCCGCTGACGCGCGATGCGCTCGGTACCAGCTACCGGCGTCTGCACGAGCAGATGCAGCTCACGACGCTGATGGTGACGCACGACGTGTTCGAAGCCGTGCTGCTCGCGGATCGCATCCTGGTCATGCGCGATGGCGGCATCGTCGCCGACGGTACGCCGCACGAGTTGCTCAACCAGCACCCCGACGCCGCCGTGCGCGCGCTCATGGACATGCCGCGCCGGCAATCGGATCGGGTGCAATCGCTGATCCGCAATGGCGACCGCGGAGCAACGCACGCATGAATGACGCCTGGCCGGCCGCGTGGCGACTGTTGCCCGGGTATCTGGGCGAACACATCATCCTCAGCGCCTCGGCGCTCGCCCTGGGACTGGCGATCAGCCTGCCGCTGACGGTGCTCGCCGTGCGGCGCACGCGCATTCGCTGGCTCATTCTGGCGATGGCCAGCATCGTGCAGACGATTCCGAGCCTCGCGCTGCTCGCGCTGTTCTATCCGCTGCTGCTGATGCTGTCGGCGCTGTCGCTGCGTCTGTTCGGACACGGCTTTGCGGCGCTCGGCTTTTTGCCGTCGCTGCTGGCGCTGACGCTGTATTCGATGCTGCCGATCCTTCGCAATGGCGTGGCCAGCATCGTCACTCTGCCGCCTGCGGTGATCGAAGCCGCGCGCGGCGTCGGCATGACGGACTGGCAGCGTCTGTGGCGCATCGAACTGCCGCTGGCGGCGCCGATGCTGATGGCCGGCATCCGCACCGCCGCCGTGTGGGTCATCGGCACGGCGACGCTGTCGACGCCGGTCGGTCAGACCAGTCTCGGCAACTACATCTTTGCGGGACTGCAGGTGCAGAACTGGGTGTCCGTCCTGTTCGGCTGCATCGCCGCTGCCGTGCTCGCGTTGATCGTCGATCAACTACTCGCGCTGATCGAATCCGGCACGGCGAAGCGCAGCCGCTGGCGCATCGTCGCGGGCGCGACTGCCTTGCTGGCCGGTGTGGCGATCGCAGCCCTGCCGCGTACGACGTCGAGCGAGTCGCAGGCCTATGTGATCGGTGCGAAGAATTTCTCCGAGCAATACATCCTGGCCGACCTGCTGGCGCAGCGACTGCAGCAGGCGGGCGCGAGCACGACGCAGCGGACCGGGCTCGGTTCCATGATCGCCTTCCAGGCGCTGGCCCGCGATGAGCTCGACGTTTACGTCGAATACACGGGCACGCTGTGGGCCAATGTCATGCATCGCACCGATTCGCCGCCGCGCGAAATCGTGCTGCAGGAGACGGCGGCGTGGCTGCAGCAACGGCACGGCATCACGCTGCTGGGATCGCTGGGCTTCGAGAACGCCTATGCGCTGGCGATGCGACGCGATCGCGCGCAGCAACTCGGCATCCGCACGCTCGAGGATCTGGCGCGCAACGCAGCACAACTGCGCATGGGAGGCGACCTGGAATTCTTCGACCGCCCGGAATGGAGCGCGGTGAAGCGGGCCTATGGCCTCGTCTTCGCCGCCGAACGCCAGTTCCAGCCGACCTTCATGTATCGCGCGGTCGGCAGCGGCGAGGTCGATGTGATTTCGGCGTTTTCCAGCGACGGGCGCATCGCCGCGGATGACCTGGTCCTGCTGGAAGATCCGCGTCAGGCATTGCTGTCCTACGATGCCATCGTGCTGCTGGCTCCGCGGCGAGCGGCCGACGTAGTACTTCGCCGGACACTCGAACCGCTGATCGGCGCCATCCCGATCGAGACCATGCGGCAGGCCAACCTGAGCGTCGATCGCGACACGGAGAAGTCGACGGCGGAGGCTGCCGCGCGCTGGCTGAACGAACGGCTCTGAGCGCTGTCACCCTTTACCGACATCGCAGCGTCGCGAGCGAGCCACCGATTTTCAGCCTCCGTTCAAGATCGGTCGATCACGATCGCGCCCCGCTGGATGCGCGTAAGCCACGACGGCAGGAAGGCCTGACAGCCGTATATTTCCTGCGACATTTGCAGCGCAGATGGAAACTTGTTGTATTCCATCTGCGTTGTCCACGGATCCGGAGAACCGGTCGCCACATGACCGGGCCCTAGTCATCGGGAGGAATCTTTCATGCGAATCGCCACCCTGTTTGCCACGCTCTTGCCGTTCTCGTTTGCCGCGGTCGCACACGGCGACGGAGTGACGGTCGCCAAGGTCCAGACGCCGGCCTTCGCCTCCATCGACCGCAACGGCGACCAGCGCATCAGCAAGACGGAAGCCGGTGCCTACAAGGACATCATCGACCGGTTCGCCTATATCGACACCAACGGCGATGGCTTCATCACCGCCGACGAACTGGCAGCAAACCTGACGGCGCGCTCGGTCAACTGACGCATCGAGCGGCAGGCCGCGCCCGCGGCTTTATCTATGGCAGGATGGCGCGCCTTCTGCAGCGAACCGCGCGCATCATGCCCACACCCGAACAGCAAGCCATTCTCACCATCGCCCTGCTGGCCGCCTTTGCCGACGGCAGCGGCGACGATCGCGAACGCGAAGCCATCAAGGGCATTGCCAGCTCCCTGGCCGGCGACTTCGATGCGCCGCAGCTGACCCAGCTCTATCAGGATGTGTTGCTGAAGCGGGTCGACCTGCAGCGGGCCGCGGCTGCGATCACCGACCGGGCGCAACGTCAGCTCGCTTACGAGATGGCCGTGTGTGTCTGCGACGCGGACGGTGTCGCCAACGCGGCCGAACGGACCTTCCTCGACCAGCTGAAAACGGCGCTGGCGCTCGACGGCGCACAGGCCGCGACGGTGGAGCGCGAAGCCACGGCCCTGGTCGAAGCGCCGCTCGCTACCGCCGGCGAGCCCAGACCCGCCACGACGACGCCCTCCGACGCCGAACTCGATCGATACATTCTCAGCCACGCCATCGTGAACGGCGCCATCGAGCTGCTGCCGCAGTCGCTGGCCTCGATGGCCATCATTCCGCTGCAGATGAAGATGGTCTATCGCATCGGCCAGCGTTACGGCCACGACCTCGACCGCAACCACATCAAGGAATTCATCGCCACGGCAGGCATCGGCATCGCCTCGCAATACGTCGAGCAGTTCGGACGCAAACTGCTGGGCGGCCTGCTCGGCGGCATTGCCGGTTCGCTGGGTCGTGGCGTCGGCAGCGTCGCCACGGGTGCGGCCTTCTCGTTCGCCACCACCTACGCGCTGGGCCAGCTCGCGAAACGTTACTACGCCGGCGGCCGGCAGATGAGCACCGCCCTGTTACAGAGCACCTACCAGTCCCTGCTGGGCGATGCGAAGCAGCTGCAGCAGCAGAACCTCGGCCTGATCCGGGACAAGGCCCGCACGCTGGACGTCGGCCAGGTCATGGCGATGGTCCGCAGCTGACCGCTGCACCTACACCAAGTACCGCTGGCATTGGACCGCCGCTGAGGTAGGCTGCAAATCCAACCGCCCCGCGGCCTCCGCATGTCGACCCACCCCGACGCCGAAGATCTCGACCGGACCGACGAGCTGCCCCAGCTCGACGTCGTCGCCTACGAAACTGCACAGCCGCCGGAACTGACGGATGCGCTGTCGACCACGGATACCTGGCTGGTCGAAGGCCTGGACGAGCCGGGCACCGAGACGATCGTGCGCACCAGCCAGGCCGGCTTCCCGGTTCCCGGCGGGGTCGATCTGTCGCTCAATGTCGAACGCCTGCGCCAGCGCATCCAGGCGCTCGAAGCCGAGCTGGCAGCGGCCCGCCGCGCCCAGCGCGAGACCGAAGAAGCCGCGACCCGCATTCCCAACGCCGAGCGCAGCGAACTCAACTCGCGTCTCGCCGCTGCCGACGAGCAACTCGCGCATCTGCGACAGCAGCACGAGATCTCGACTGCGCTGATCCAGCGCCTGCAGCAGCAGCTGCGCGATCAGGGCGAAAGCCATCGCGCCCAGCTCATCAAGGCGGACGAGGCGCGCGAGGCCGACCGGCTCGCCGCGGAGCAGCAGCGTGTCTCGCTCGAACAGCAGCTCGAACGCAGCACCGCGAATTTCACCAGCACCGCCGACGAACACGCGCGCCTGCGCGAAGCGCTGGAGGAATCGCGCGAACTCGCCGCCGCCCGCGCGCGCCAGATCGACGAACTGCAGCGGGCCGTGATCACCGAGAACGGCAAGGCGAACGTCCTGGCGCGCAATCTCGCCGCCAAGCTCGCCGACTACGACATCATGTCCGCGATGGTCACGCAGCGGAACGCGACCATCGCCTCGCTGGAACGCTCGCGCGAGGAACTCGACGAACGGCTGCAGCAGGCCTTTGCCGATGCGCATCGCCGCACGTCCCTGCTGGACGAGGCGAACCAGCGGGCCGCTTCGAGCGATCGTCTCGCCGCCGACATCGCTGCGCGCGACGAACAGATCGCGCAGCTCGGCCTGGAACTGGAAGCCCTGCGACACCAGGAACAGCAGTCGCAACGTACGTGCGAGGCGCTGGAGGAAAACCTGCGAGAGGCGGCGTCACGATCCGCCGGCGACCAGGAACGACTGGCGGCGCTGCAGGCGCGCATCGACGAACTGGACGGCGCGCTGCGGTCGATGACCCGGGAGCGCGATGAATTCGCCGGCCTGACGCCGCAACTGGAAGCGCGCTCGGCGGAACTGGCGCAGGCGACGACCGAACTCGCGGAAGTGAAGCGCGACGCCGTCTCCGTCTGGTCGGAACTGCAGAGCCAGTCGGGCATCGCCCAGACCCGGCAGCAGGAACTGGCCGAAGCGCATGCTGCGATCGAGGAACTGCAGCGTTCGAATCAGGACCTGCGACGCAAAGTCGAACGCCTGCACGCGGTCTCGACCGACGACACGCAGTTGCTCAACGAACGCAATGCCGAGCTGGCGCAGGTGCGCACGCAACTGCAGGAGTCCGCCTCGACGATCCACGGACTCGAAACCTCGCTGCGGGCGCGCGATACGCTCATCGACGATCTGCGGGCCGAAATCCGTACGGCACAGGACGAGCGCGGCATCATGTCGGAACAGCTCGGCAAGGCGCGCGCACGGGTCAAGACCATGACCCAGCAGATCTTCAATCGCGACAACCGCATCGCGACGCTCAAGGCCGATCTCGCCGTACACATCGAAGCGCTGGCGGCCATCCGCCAGGACGTCGACCGCATGACGCCCGACGCGGAAGAATCGCCGGCCGCGCTGCCGGTCGAACGTTTTCTCGAACCGGTCAATCACGACGGCGAACCGATCCTGCTCAATCGCCGCGTCATGACGATCGGCCGCACCAACGACAACGACATCTTCATTCCTTCGAAAATGATCAGCCGGCATCACGCCCGGCTGCTGGTCGGTCCCAATGCCGTGATCGTCGAAGATGCCGGCAGCACCAACGGCTGTTACGTGAACGATCAGCTCGTGAAGCAGCACGTGCTGCACGAAGGCGACCTGCTCGCCATCGGCGATCTGAAATTCCGGCTCGGCATGCGCCCGGCGGAACCGCCCGGCGGCGGCGAGGTCGTACCGTTCGGTCGTCGCCACGACGATTGACGATTGCATCCCTGTCCCTTCCGGAGTCCCCGTCGATGAATCGAACGCTGTCCGCGTCCCTGCTGTCCCTGTGCCTGCTGTTTGTGTTCGCACTGCCGCTCGCTCGCGCCGACGACGGCAAGGTGCTCGAAAGCCGCGAATTCAAGAGCACCCTCCTCGGGCGCAACGTGAGCTACAGCGTGTATCTGCCCGCGGGATACGAGAGCAGTCCGACGCGCCGTTATCCGGTGGTGTACCTGCTGCACGGCATGCCATTCGCGCCGGTCGATTCGGAAACCGACTGGATCCAGCAGGGCTCGGCCGACCGGCTCGTCGATGCGGCCATCGCCAGCGGCCGGCTGCCGCCCATGATCCTGGTGATGCCGGATGCCAGGACGACCTGGTACCAGAACAGCGCCGACGGCAAGGTCCGCTACGAGAGCATGCTGATCGAGGAATTCATTCCCTTTATCGATCGCACCTTCCGCACGCGCCAGCAGCGGCTGTTCAGAAGCGCCGTCGGCCTGTCGATGGGCGGTTACGGCGCGATGATGCTGGCGATGCGTCATCCCGAACTGTTCAGCGCGGCGGCGGCACTGTCGCCCGGCATTCGCACCGAAGAAGAAATGATCGCGACGCCGGATGCCGACTACGAACGCTTCTTCGCACCGATCTACGGCGCCGGCTTGCAGGGCGAGGCGCGTCTCAACGAAAGCTGGCGCACGCATTCGCCGCTGGCGTTGGCGAAGACCCTGCCGGTCGCACAGCTGCGCAACACGCGCTGGTGGATCGACATCGGCGACGATGATTTTCTTTCGCAGGGCAGCGACGCGCTGCACACGGTCTTCAGGCAGCGGCAGATCCCGCACGAATATCGCGTGCGCGACGGCGAACACAACTGGACGTACTGGCGCACCGGACTGGTGGATGCGCTGGAGTTCGTCGCGGGGTCGTATCGCTGATACGGAGGAATGGCCGCAAGAAGGCGCAGAAGAGCGCAAGGAAGGAAGGAGTCTGAATTCTTACCTTGCGTTCGTTTGCGCCTTTTTGCGGCCATTGTTTCTTCGCGAAAACCCCAGAAATTCGCGTACCGCTCACCTGCCGTGTCGGGTCTGATGGCCGTCTCACCCCTCACGGAGCCCCGGCATGGAACGCCGCCACTTTCTCGGATCGCTATTGCTGCTCGGCACGGACGCCTTCGCATCGACGGCCGCGCCGGTGCTGCTCGCCAATCCCTTCCGCGACGACATTTCCGTCGCCGACTACTGGATCAGCGAAAAATTCGACGGCGTGCGCGCGCTCTGGAACGGCCGCGAATTGCTGAGCCGGTCGGGCAACGTCATCGCAGCGCCTGTGTGGTTTCTCGATGGACTTCCCGACATGGCGCTGGACGGCGAACTCTGGATCGACCGCGGCGAGTTCGAAGCCGTCGTCGCGACGGTGCGCGATGCCGTGCCGGTCGACGCTGCGTGGCGTCGTATCCGTTTCATGATCTTCGATCTGCCCCAGCATCCCGGTCCGTTCGATCGCCGGCTGTCCGAACTGCAACGCCTCGCTGCCCTGCCGTCGTGGCTGCAGCCCGTCCGGCAGTTCAAGGTCCGCGATCGCGAGGAACTGTTCGCCGCACTCGATGCGCTGATCGCGCAAGGCGGCGAAGGGTTGATGCTGCATCACGGCGCTGCGCCGTATCGCGCCGGCCGCAGCGACGACTTGCTGAAACTCAAGCGCCAGCAGGACGCCGAGGCGCAGGTCATCGCGCATCTGCCGGGCAAGGGCAAGTATGCGAACCTGCTCGGCGCACTGCGCGTGCGTCGTGCCGACGGACTGGAATTCAATGTCGGCAGCGGACTGAGCGATGCGCAGCGACACGCTCCACCGCCCATCGGCAGCTGGATCACGTACGGCTTTCAGGGCGAGACCGCCAACGGCGTGCCGCGATTTGCGCGCTTCCTGCGCATGGCTTCCGCAGCGGCCGACTGATGCTGTTGCCCTCTCATCGATGACCTGATCATGTGAGGGAAAGCCGCAGGAGAAATCAGCAATCCGTGACGTGGATTCGCTGAGGCTCCGTCGGCCCGGAATGCTTCATCCGCGTTCCGGTGAATGGCGCATGGACATTCTTTTCCCGCGACCTATGCTGCCGCCCCATGAGTGGCTCCCCCTTTCCCGCAGGTCATCTGGTCGGCTTCTTCGCCGACGATGTCGAACGGATGCGCCTGGTTGGCGCGTTCCTCGCCGAGGGGCTCGCCGGCGACGAGACCTGTCTGGTCGTGGTCACAGCCGAATATCGCGTCGCATTGCGGACCGAACTGCAGCGGCTCGGCTTCGAGCCTGAGTCGCTGGCCACGCGCTATCAGTACATCGAACTCGACGCAGGCACGCTGCTGACACAGTTCATGGATGGCGACCGCTGCGATCGCCAGCGCTTCCATCTGCTGCTGGATACGCTCATGCGTCAGGCCGCGGCGCGCGGCCGGCCGGTGCGTGCCCACGGCGAAATGGTGAACCTGCTGGCCAAGGACGGCTTGACCGAGGCGGCGCTGCAGCTCGAAGAACTCTGGAACGAGTTCGGACGCGAGCATCGTTTCACCCTCCTCTGCGGCTATTCGACCTCTGTCGTCGACGGTGCCCGCGGCACGCCGCGCTTCGGCGAACGCGTGCGCGCATTGCACAGCCACGTGGTCCACGGAGACTGAGCAGAGCGAAGGGCACGGAATCGGAGGAATATTTCGCACAGAGATCACGGAGGACACAGAGACAGGAAGAAAACAGAGTATTTCTTCTTGAACTCCGTGCTCTCCGTGATCTCCGTGTGAAATCCCCTTCCTCTCCGCGTGAAACGTTCCTGCTCCTGTTGTCAGGGAACGATGCATCGGCCGATACTCGCGGCCCCTGAACCATCGCAGCGGGAATACCGTGAAGACTTCTTCAATCTCCCTGGGAACGCCGCTGTCGCCTTCCGGCCTGCGCGTCATGCTGCTGGGCGCCGGCGAACTCGGCAAGGAAGTCGCGATCGAGCTGCAGCGCTTCGGCTGCGAGGTGATTGCAGTCGATCGTTATGCGAATGCACCGGCGATGCAGGTCGCGCATCGTTCGCACGTCATCAGCATGCTCGACGGCAAGGCCCTGCGCGCGATCGTCGAACAGGAACGGCCGCGGCTGATCGTGCCGGAGATCGAGGCGATCGCGACGCCGACGCTGCTGGAACTGGAAGCGGAAGGCTTCACGGTCATTCCGACCGCGCGCGCGGCGCGGCTGACGATGGATCGCGAGGGCATTCGCCGGCTGGCGGCTGAACAGCTCAGCCTGCGAACTTCCCCTTATCGTTTCGCCGACACGCGCGAACAGTACGAAGCTGCCGTGCGCGAACTCGGCATGCCCTGCGTCGTGAAGCCGGTGATGAGTTCGTCAGGCAAGGGCCAGAGCGTCGTGCGCAGCGCCGCCGACATCGCTCACGCCTGGGACTATTCGCAGGCCGGCGGTCGTACCGGCAGCGGCCGCATCATCGTCGAAGGTTTCGTCGAGTTCGACTACGAAATCACGCTGCTCACCGTCCGCCACGGCGGCCACACCAGTTTCTGCGATCCGATCGGTCATCTGCAGATCGACGGCGACTATCGCGAATCGTGGCAGCCGCAGGCCATGAGCGCAGCCGCACTCGCCGAATCGAAGCGCGTCGCCGAGGCGGTTACGCGCGAACTCGGCGGCAACGGCATTTTCGGCGTCGAACTCTTCGTCGCCGGCGATGCGATCTACTTCAGCGAAGTCTCGCCGCGCCCGCACGACACCGGTCTCGTCACCCTGATCTCGCAGGATCTGTCCGAATTCGCGCTGCACGCCCGCGCCATCCTCGGCCTGCCGATCCCCGCCATCCGCCAGCACGGACCGGCGGCATCCTGTGCATTGCTGGTCGACGGCGATTCGAACGACATCGAATTCGGCAACGTCGACCGTGCCCTCGCCGAACCGGACACCGCCGTGCGCCTGTTCGGCAAGCCCGAAGTCCGCGGCCATCGCCGCATGGGCGTCGCGCTCGCGCTCGGCAGGGACATCGAAGACGCCCGGGCCAAAGCGCGAGCCATGACGCAGCTGCTCGTCGAGGGCGTGAAGCTCAGGTAGGTTCGGAAAGAAGAAGAAATTTCCACGGGGGGAAGAAATGGGAACACGGGGGACACGGGGGACACGGGGTTTGGAACAGAAAATTTCTTATCCCCGTGCTCCCCGTGTTCCCATTTCTTTCCCCGTGGAAATTTCCCTTCTCCGACCTCCGTGTTCTCCGTGAACTCCGTGTGAAACTCCTACGCCTTTGTCCGAATCCGGACTTGCGCCCCGCCCATCCCGGGTGACAATCAGCGGCCGTTTTCAACCGAGATCGCCATGGCCGCCGCTCCGGAGAACGTCGTACCCCCTGTTGCCGCGGCGACGAGCGCCTGGCTTACGCCGGTGGAACTGCTGGTGCTCGGCGCCATCTGGGGCGCGTCGTTCCTGTTCATGCGTATCGCGGCAAAAGATTTCGGCGCGTTTGCGCTGGTCGAAGTGCGGCTGGCGCTCGGCGGGTTGATCCTGTCGCCGTTCCTGTGGCGCGAACGCAGGCGCATCACCGGCACGCTCTGGTGGAAGATCGTCGGCATCGGGGCAATCAATTCGGCGATTCCATTCGTACTCTTCGCCTGGGCCGCACAGCGCGCACCCGCCGGCATCGGCGCGATCAGCAATGCCACGGCGGCGATGTTCACCGCGCTGATTGCCCTGCTGTTCTTCGGCGAACGCATCGACACGCGGCGTGCGATGGGTCTCGTGGCGGGATTCGTCGGCGTGGTCGTGCTGGCGAGCGACAAGACCGGCGGCGAAAGCGTCTGGCAGGCCGCGCTCGTGGGAACCTTCGCGGCGTTTCTCTACGGCATCGGTGCGAACCTGCTGCGCAAGCACCTGTCCGGCATTCCTGCCGGCGCCAATGCGTCGGCGACCTTGCTGTGCGCCAGTGTGCTGCTCTCGCCGCTGGCGATTGCGACCTGGCCGGATCACCCGATCCCGACGGTGTCGTGGGTCTGCGCGATCACGCTCGGCGTGCTGTGCACCGGCGTCGCCTACACGCTGTTCTATCGGCTCATCTACCGGATCGGCGCGCCGCGAGCCTCGACGGTCACCTACCTGGTGCCGCTGTTCGGCGTGCTGTGGGCCTGGCTGCTGCTCGATGAACCGGTGACGTTCAGCATGACCGTGGCCTGTGCACTGATCCTCGGCAGCGTGGCGCTGAGTCAGCAGCGCTCATCTGGCGCGAAGTAGGAAAAGACCCTCAGGCCTCGACGTTACGCAGGAATGCGTGATCGACCGCCTGCTGCGGCGAGTGACCCTGATCGTAGTAGACACGCCAGGCGTCCCAGTCGATGTCGTTCTCGCCGATGTCCTGCAGCACTTCCGGAAAATCGCTGCGAATCGCCGCGACCACGCCTTGCCGCCACTGCGTCCAGGTGTCGCCCCATTGTTCCGTCGAAATTGCGTAAGCCATCGTCGTCCTTCCGGGATGATGCCGGGCCTCATCCTGCCAACCGTTCATTGAGATCGCGTGACATCGGTGCCGTGTAACGCCGGGCCGCATTTCGTGTTCCAGCACCGCTGGTTTTTCTTCGACAGCGCCCGACCGCAAGATTCCATGATTTTGCGGTATACATCCATCACTTCCAGTTGTCTGATCCTTGAATCGTCCACTGAGGCTTTCCCTGATCCTTGGACGGCTGAAGCGTTGCGGGGTCAATCTAGCGCCGTTGCAGTAACAACGTCAGTCGCTCGGAAGTCACGACGCGGTCGCAGCATGATTGCGTCGCACTGCGGCAGCCACAAAGAAGGAAATGGCCGCAAAAAGGCGCAAGGATCTCAAAAATGAGAATGAACCCTGATTCCGACCTTGTGATCCTTGCGCCTTTTTGCGGCCATTCTTTCCTTCTCCTACTCCGTCACGAGCTTGTAACCCGCTCCCGGCGTGGTCTGCAGCACACGGGGCGAGGCAGGATCGTCCTCGAGTTTCTTGCGCAGCCGGTAGATGAGCTGTTTGAGCGTGCGGCGTTCGCGCGACGTGGCGCGGCCCCACACGTGATTGAGCAATCGTTCGGCAGTGACGGTCCGGCCCGGACTGGTCACCAGCAGTTGCAGGGCTTTCGTTTCCAGCGGTGTCAGGCTGAGCGGCGAGGCAGTACCGATCCGCAGCGTGTGCCGATCGAGGTCGAGGTGCACATTGCCCGTCTCGATGGTGCCGGGACTGAGGCTCGCGCCGCGACGCACCAGCGCCCGCACTCGCGCGATCAGGGCACGCGGACTGAACGGCTTGCGCACGTAGTCATCGGCGCCGGCATCGATCGCCGCGACCAGATCGTCCTCCTGATCGCGCACGCTCAGCATCATGATCGGCACCGTCGAACTGGTGCGGATGGTGCTGCAGACCTCGAGACCGTTGGGCGGCGGCATGTTCACGTCGAGCAGCACGAGATCGGGCCGCTGGGCGGCGAACGTCTCCAGCGCACTCGGCCCGTCGGAGGCGGTGCAGACATCGAAGCCGGCCTGGTGCAGCGTGAATCCGATGAGCGCGCGCAGGTCGGCATCATCGTCGGCGATGAGCACCTTGAGCTGCGCGGGCGATGAACTGAAGTCGACACTCATGATCAGGTTCGTTCCGTGGCAAGCAGCGCGGCGAGCGATTCGGCATGCGTGCGCAGTTCGCCGACGGCGGTCGCCTCCCAGTGATCGGCCCGCAGCATCGGGCCGACATAGAACAGGTGCGGACCGGGCCAGCCGTCCGCGTCGATCACCGCACCTTTCGGTCCCGTGCGCAGCCCCAGGCCGAACGGATCGGACACGCACAATCCCCGTTGCAACAGGTTGCGCCACAGCGGTTCCGATGAACGTGCGATCGAGTAATCGGGACCGGTGCAGTTGATGACCTTGTCGACCACGAGCGAAGTCAACTGCGATGCGTGACGCGGCCGCCAGGTGACTTCGATCCGCCCGGCGCGCGACTCGAAGCGCTGGATGCGTCCGGCATGGATCTGCAACTGGCCTGCGTTACGCAATCCATCGATGCGCTGCAGGATCTCCGGCGGCAGGCGATGGCGATGCACGTCCCACTGCGCGCGCAGATGCCGCAGGAAACGTTCGCGGTCGCGTTCCGGCATGCGCTGCCAGATGGTCGGCGCCATGTGGCGCACGAACGTGATCGCCTCGCGCCAGTCGCCGCCGCATTTCTCCGCTTCGCTCGCCAGCAGGCGCACCGCACCGGCCAGACCGCGCAGCGAACGCGACGCCGCCAGCAGCAGCGCATTGCCGTCGCCGCGAAAGGCTTCGGGACGAAATGGCGTCTGTCGCGGCGGCAGCAGCCCATGGCGCGACAGTGCGTGAATCTTCGGCGTGGCATGCCGATCGACGGAGGCGATGTTGACGATGTCGGCCATCGTGAGCCCCGTGCCGATCAACAGCACCGTCTCGTGCCGTGCGAACTGGACATCCTGCGACCACGGATCGGCGACATAGCCAGGATGATCGGCAATCGCCTTGGCCGGCGGCAGCGATGCAGGCTTCGGGTTGCCGGGCGCGAGCACGACATCGTCGGCCGTCAGCCTGCGTCCGTCGCTGAACTCGAGCTGCAGCGGCAGGTGCCGTTCGAGGCGCCGCACGCCCGTCACCTCGCCGCGCCAGGTCTCCAGCCGGATGGTGCGCGGCGCGCTCAGCTCCGCGGCCAGCAGCACCTGCTGCAGATATTCGCCATAGAGCGCACGCGGCAGAAAATCCTCGCCGGTCGCCTTGGGGATGCGCTCCTGGGCAAAGCGCAGGAATTCCTGCGGCGCGAGCGAGTTCGCCGACATGCGGCTCGCCGGCACGTTCAGCAGATACGGAAAGCCGCGCTCCGCATAGGCAACGCCGCGCCCGACTCCGGCGCCGCGCTCGATGAGCACGAGTCGTGTCGGGCCGGCGGGGGGACGTCGCAGCAGATTTTCGGCCAGCACCGTGCCGCTGAACCCCCCACCGACGATCGCGATCGTGCGCAGCAATCCCCCCAATCAGGAACTCCACCCAACTCTGTAGCAACAGACTAGGTGAAGGGCGGTATCAAGTAAGTAACGCGGGGGTTAGATGTCGGGCGAAACCGCTGCCATTGCGGATGAAGAAAGAGGAATGGCCGCAAAAAGGCGCAAAGATCACAAAGGTCGGAATCAGGATTTCATTCGTACTTTGTGATCTTTGCGCCTTTTCGCGGCCATTCTTTTCTTCTCTCTCACTCCACCACGAGCTTGTATCCCGCGCCCGGCGCGGTCTGCAGCATGTCGGGATTCGTCGGATCGATCTCGATCTTCTGGCGCAGGCGGTGCACGAGCTGCTTGAGGAGCTGGCGGTCGCCGGAGCCCTTGTGGCCCCACACCTGCATCAGCAGGCGGTCGGAGCTGACGGTGTGGCCGGCGTTGGCGATCAGCATCTGCAGCAGGCGCAGTTCGAGCTTGGTGAGACGCACCGGCGAGTTGCCGCCGACCTGCACGGTGTGCTCCTCGACATCCAGCTTGACGCGACCGGCGGCGAGCGGCGCGGAGTTTTCCATACCGGCGCGACGCAGCAACGCCTTGACGCGCGCGAGCAGCGTGCGCGGGCTGAAAGGTTTGGTGAGGTAGTCGTCCGCGCCGAGTTCCAGCGCCTTCACCAGATCTTCTTCTTCGCCGCGCGCCGTCAGCATCATCACCGGCACGCGCGACTTGGTGCGCACGGCTTCGCACACCTGGAAGCCGCTGGCGCCGGGCATGTTGATGTCGAGGATCACCAGGTCCGGCGCTTCGGTCTCGAACGCCTTGATGGCGCTCGGACCGTCGCCAGCCTTGACCACCAGATAGCCGGCCTGCGACAGCGTGAACGCGATCAGCGCCAGCAGGTCCTTGTCGTCGTCGGCGGAGAGGATTTTCATAGAGTAGTGACGAAAGTGACGGCGGTGACGAAAGTCACGAAGGCCAGAATAGGGCAGGCCGCCTGCGCGGCGTATACAGAAATGTCATATGGTCGTAACCGCGTCGTACCTGCATCAAAGGATTGCTCTTGCTGTGGGGCCGGCTTCAGCCGGCCTGGAACTGTCAGGCTGCGACCGAAGGAAGTCCCGCGGGAAAGCCTGACCTACAGGAAGAGACCGATCACTCCGATTTCGCCTGCTGCAACTCCACCACGAAGCGCGTCCGGCCGTCCTTGCGCTCCGCGTGAATGGAGCCTTCGTGACGATTGATGATCGACTTGACGATCCATAGTCCGAGACCGAGGCCGCCGGGTTCAGGCTCCTGCTCGGGGCCGCGATGGAAGCGCTCGAAGATCGAGCCCGACTCGATGTCCGGAACGCCGGGACCTTCATCCTCCACCCACACGGTGACGGTGCGATCCGTCGCCGAAGCACCCACACGAACGACGCTGTCTTCCGGTGCGAACTTGCTGGCGTTCGCCAGCAGGTTGACGAACACCTGCGTGAGACGCGGACCGTCGCCATCGATGCGCGGCAGATCCTCGGGGAGGTCGAGCTCCAGCGTCTGCCGGCGTTGTTTCAGCAACGCGCCGATCAATGCATCCGCATCCTCCACCAGTTCCTCGACCGCGATGCTCTGGTGACGGATGCCGAGCTGGCCGGATTCGATGCGCACGCTCTCCAGCAGGTTGTCGATCAGGCGCGTCAACCGCAGCGCGCCGCGTTCCAGCGACAGCACCAGTTCCTTCTGATCGGCCGGCGGCATCGTGTCCATGCCTTCGCGCAGCAGTTCGATGGAGGCGAGCTGCGCGGCCAGCGGCGTGCGGAATTCGTGCGAGATGTTCGCGAGCACGGAATCGCGCGCGCGGCGCACGCCTTCCAGTTCGGTTTCGTCGCGGATCACCTGCACCTGCAGATCGTCGACCGGCGAGGCGCTGGTGATGATGGCCGTGCGCGGTGCACCCTCGCGCAGGTTCAATCGTTCGGTCGCCTGCGCGCTGCCCTCGGTGCGCGCGCGCAGGATCGGGCAATTGTTCTCGCACGGTCGCACGCCGTTCTCGGCACAGGGCTTCAGCACGTCGCCGCAGAAGCGGCCGATGGCATCGTGTGCCTGCACGCCCATGAGTCGCGCCGCCTGCGGATTCAGGTAGCGGATGACGCGTGACTTGTCGACGGCATACACGCCTTCGACGATGCCGCTGAGCACGGCCTGCGCTTCGGCCTCGCTGCGCCGCAACGCGCCCGTGAGTTCCACGAGATTGTTGCGCATGTCTTCCATGGTGCGCCCGAGCTGGCCGACTTCCTTGGTGCCGCCGACGGGAATCGACGTCGAGAAATCGCCGTGGCCGAGGCGTTCGGCGGCTTCGGTCAGGGTGCTCACCGGACCCGTCACCTGCTGGCCGAGAATCACGCCGGCCAGCACGGCCACCGCCGCGAGAATGACCGCGGTGACCAGCAGCCGCCGCACCAGGCTGCCGACGGATTCGTCGATGTCGCTCGCCGCCAAACGCGCTTCCAGCAGCGCGATCGCCTCGCCCGTCGAGGCGAACACGGGGAAGCTCGCCGCGTACAGATCGTCGCTCTCGATGCGCGCAACGGCGGACCGGCCATCCGACAGGCCCGCCGAATGCAGCCGCGTGTAATCGTCGACCTTCTTGTTCTCGACGAAGCTGCGATAACCGATCAGGCGGATCGGCATGCCGACGCGATCCGACAGCACGCGGCCGAGCTTCTCGTCGAACAGCCGCGCCACGTACAGACGCCGTTCCGTCGCACCGCCGATCTGCGCCGACGCGCCGAGCACGGCGTACGGTGCATTGCTCGCAGCAACCAGAAAGCGTTCGCCCTGCTCGGCCCCGGTCTCGGCGATTTCCGCCCACGGCAGCGCCACGCCGGCCTGCGCGACGAGGGTCTTGCCTTCGAACACGGCGCACGAAGCGATCGTGTCGCTGTTGCAGGAACGGCGCAGATAGGGACCGACGGCGGCAGCCTGCCGGTCGGCGAGCAGCCGCTGCAGCGTGGCGCGTTCGGCCACGGTCTTGGCCTGGATCAGCGCGTCTTCGCCGTAGCGACGCAGATCCTCGCGCGCCATCGCGCCGGCGAGCTGCACGCGCGACTTGCCCTGCTGGTCGGCGAGATCGCGCAGCGAGCCGATCGCGGAAATGGAAATGCCGCCCACCACCAGCACCACGATCGCGACGTTGATGGCCGCGATCCAGAAGCCCAGGCTCGCACGCGAGGTGTCGATCTGGAGCTGGTCGATGAATTCCTGGAGTCGGGAAAGCATGGGTCCGAAGCTATCGCTTGCTGTATCCGGTGCGCCACTCGACCAGCGACTTGATGATGAGCGTGACCACGGCCAGCAGCGTCAGCAGCGAGGCCACGGCGAACGCGCCCACGAAGTTGTACTCGTTATATAGGATTTCGACGTGCAGCGGCATGGTCGTGGTCAGCCCGCGGATGTGGCCCGACACCACGGACACGGCGCCGAACTCGCCCATCGCGCGCGCATTGCACAGGATCACGCCATAGACCAGACCCCAGCGGATCTTCGGCAGCGTAACGTGGAAGAACGTCATCAGTCCGCCCGCGCCGAGCGTGATCGCGGCTTCTTCCTCGTCGTTGCCGAGCTGCTGCATCAGCGGAATCAGCTCGCGCGCCACGTACGGGAAGGTCACGAACATGGTCGCCAGCACGATGCCCGGCAGCGCGAAGATGATGCTGATGTCGTGCTCCTGCAGCCACAGCCCGAACCAGCCCTGCATGCCGAACAGCAGCACGTAGATCAGGCCCGAGATCACGGGCGACACGGCGATCGGCAGATCGATGAGCGTGATCAGGATGCTCTTGCCCTTGAATTCGAACTTGGCGATGGCCCACGCGGCGGCGATGCCGAACACGGTGTTGACCGGCACGACGATCGCGGCGGTGATGAGCGTGAGCCGGATCGCGGCCAGCGTGTCCGGATCGGCGAAGCTCTCGACATACATTTCGAAGCCCTTGCTCAGCGCGGTGGCGAACACCGTGATGAGCGGCGCGAACAAGAGCGCCGCGAGGAACAGCAGCGACAGCGCGATGAACATGCCCTTGATGAGCGTGCTGACGAACGTGTCGCGCCCCGGGCGGCTCGCCAGTTCCGCCAGCAGTGCCTTGGACGGTCCGTGCGCCATCAGCGTCCCGCCGCCACGTGCCGGCGACGCCCCCAGGTCTGCAGCAGGTTGATCGACAGCAGCATCACGAACGAAATCACGAGCATGAGAAAGCCGATGGCCGCGGCGCCGACGTAGTCGAACTGCTCCAGCTTGATGACGATCAGCAGCGGCGCGATCTCGGTCTTCATCGGCAGGTTGCCGGCGATGAAGATCACCGAGCCGTATTCGCCGACGCCGCGCGCGAATGCCATCGTGAATCCGGTCAGCAGCGCCGGCAGCACGGTCGGCAGGATGATGCGGCGGAAGATCGTGAAGCGTCCCGCGCCGAGCGTTTCGGCGGCGTCTTCCAGGTCGCGCTGCACTTCGAGCAATGCCGGCTGCACCGAGCGCACGACAAACGGCAGGCCGATCAGCGTCAGCGCCACCACCACGCCGATCCAGGTGTAGGCGACCTTGATGCCGAACGGCGCGAGATGCTGGCCGATCCAGCCGTTCTCCGCGAACACCGCCGTGAGCGCGATGCCGGACACGGCCGTCGGCAGCGCGAAGGGCATGTCGATGAGCGCATCGATGAACTTGCGTCCCGGAAAGTCATAGCGCACCAGCGTCCAAGCGATGACGAAGCCGAACACGGCGTTCAGCGTCGCGGCGAGGAACGACGCGCCGAAGCTGAGACGGAAAGAGGCCAGCACGCGCGGATCGAACAGCACGTTGAGGAAGTCGCGCCAGCCCATGGTGCCGGTCTTGAGCACCAGCGCCGCGAGCGGAATCAGCACCAGCGCGCAGAGAAAAAAGACCGAGAACCCGAGCGTCAGTCCGAAGCCGGGGAGGATGGAGGGTTGGCGGAGTGCGGAGGAGGACATGGGGCTACAGGCCGCAGGCTACAGGCGACTGGCCAGAGTCCGCACGCAATCGCGAAGCACCCAGGCACGGGGAACGCGTGATCCTTCTCTGGCCAGTCGCCAGTAGCCAGTAGCCTGTAGCCTTCCTCCTCACTTCCCGCCCGCCCTGTAGATCTGATCGAACACCGCGCCATCCGCGAAATGCTGCTCGTGCGCCTGGTTCCAGCCGCCGAACACTTCATCGATCGTGAACGTCGCGACGGCCGGAAACTGCGCGCGATGGCGCTCCAGCACCTGCACATTGCGCGGCCGGAAATAGTGTTTCGCGACGATGTCCTGGCCGGCGTCCGAATAAAGATGCTGCAGGTACGCCTCGGCCACCTGCCGCGTGCCGCGGCGATCCACCACGGTGTCCACGACCGCCACCGGCGGCTCGGCGAGGATGGTGATCGACGGCATGACGATTTCGACTTTCTCGGGACCGAGTTCGCGCAGTGCCAGCAGCGCTTCGTTCTCCCATGCGATCAGCACATCGCCGATCTCGCGCTGCACGAACGTGTTGGTCGAGCCGCGCGCGCCGCTGTCGAGCACCGGCGCATGCCGGAAAATGTCGGCCACGAATTTCGCCGCTGCCGCCTGCGCCTCTTCCACCTGCGCCTCGGCCGCGGGATCGTCGAGCTTCGACCAGTCGCCGCCGAGCTGGCGGTGCAGTGCGTAACCCCAGGCGGCGAGATAGTTCCAGCGCGCGCCGCCGGAGGTCTTGGGATTCGGCGTCACGACGCTCACGCCCTCGCGCACCAGGTCGGGCCAGTCATGAATCTGTTTCGGATTGCCCTTGCGCACCAGGAACACGATGGTCGAGGTGTAGGGCGCGCTGTTGGCGGGAAAACGCGTCTGCCAGTTGGCGCCGAGTCGCTTGCCCTTCGTCTGGATGGAATTGATGTCGTAGGCGAGCGCGAGCGTCACGACATCGGCATCCAGTCCGTCGATGACGGCGCGGGCCTGGCTGCCGGAGCCGGCGTGCGACTGCTTGACCGTGACGCGCTGGCCGGTGCGCTGTTGCCAGTCGCGCGCGAAGTCTTCGTTGAAATCGCGGTACAGCTCGCGCGTCGGGTCGTAGCTGACGTTGAGCAGCGTGACCTTGTTGCCGCCCGAATCGCCGGCGCCGCCGCAACCGGCGAGCAGCGCGACGGACAGCATCGATGCGAACAGCAGTCTGGGCGGCTTCATGGATTCGTCGGGCTCGCAGGACGGTGGACGATCATCATCGGGTAGCCGGGCGAAGATGCGAACAGCGCGGCAAACCGCGCGCGCAGATCCGCCAGCGCGGAGATGCCGAGGATCAGCATCTGTTCGGGCGATTCGCTCAGCTGTCGATGCAGTTCATCGGCCGCTGCGCCGAAGCGCAGTTCGGTGCGCATTTCCAGGCCGTGCACGGCCTGCGCTTCCGAGCGCGCATCGAGCAGCGTGCGCATGCCGGCCGGCCGCTGCGTTTCGCCCGCGCTTTCGGGAAGGATGCCGACGTACACGGCCTCGGCCGGCACGTGACGCAGCAGGCTCGCGGCTACCGCCAGCGTCGCGCGACGCGCGGCATCGTCGGCCCAGTGAATCAGCACGCGCTGCGGCGGCACGAGCTGGTCCGGCAATACCAGCACTTCGGCCGCGCCGTTGTGCAACAGCCATTCGATCTGCGCGATGACGTCGCGACCGGTCTGCGCGCCCGCATCCTGATGCGGCGCGATCACGGCGACACCGGAAATCGGCGTCGCCGGCCGGCCGCTCGACGGATTCGCGAGCCCCGGTTCGACGCGCGCGACGATGCGCGTCTTCATGCGATTCGCCAGTTCCACGAGCAGCGGATTCTTTACCAGCGCATCCGCCGCGGGCTGATCGGCCGCCACTGCGGTGTAGCTCGACAGCGGCGTCGGCAGCACGTGGATGCGACGCACGCCCATCGCGACCGACTGGCCGACCGCGAGCGGGAACACGCGCTGTTCGTGCTGCGTGCGCGTGACATCGAGCACGGCCGCACCGTCGCCATCGCCGCCGGGGCGGGCGATCTGCGCGTCGGCCGCGCCATCGGCGAGTCGTACCCGCAGGCGTTCGAAGGCGCCGGTGAACACCATCTCGTCGATCACGCCGTGGCCGAGATAGCTGACACGCAGGTTGTCGCGGGTCGGTGCGAGTTCCACTTCTTCCGGACGCAGCACCGCGACGACTTCGTGTTCGCGACCGCTGTCGATCTTCTCCAGCGCCCGCGCATTCACCGGCGTCGCGCCGAAGCGGATGCCGTTCGCGGTCTGTCGCGCCAGCAGCAGGTTCGCCGCACCGAGGAAGGTGGCGACGAAGCGGGTCGCGGGCCGCGCGTACAACTCATCGGGCCGGCCGCATTCGAGCAGTCGGCCGAGGTTCATGACGCCGATGCGATCGGCCATCGCGAACGCTTCTTCCTGGTCGTGCGTCACCAGCACGGTGGTGATGTTCAGTTCGCGCTGCACCTGGCGGATGGTGCGGCGCAGTTCTTCGCGGATCTTGGCGTCGAGCGCACCGAAGGGTTCGTCCAGCAGCAGCACCTGCGGCTTGTGCGCCAGCGCGCGGGCCACGGCGACGCGCTGCTGCTGGCCGCCCGAGAGCTGGGTCGGCAGGCGGTCGTCCATGCCTTCCAGTGCGACCAGCCGCAGCAGTTCCTTGCGGCGGGCGCGCCGGTCGGCGGCCTTCATGTGCCGCACGCGCAGCGCGAACTCGATGTTGTCGCCCACGGACATGTGGCGGAACAGCGCGTAGTTCTGGAATACCAGCCCGACGCCGCGCTGGCGTGCCGAAACATGCGTGACGTCGCGCCCGTGCAGCGCGATACGGCCGTGATCCACGCCGGTCAGGCCGGCGATGGCGCGCAGCAGCGTGCTCTTGCCGCTGCCGCTGGGTCCCAGCAGGACGAAAAACTCGCCTTCGCCGACCTCGACGGAGACGTCGTTGACGACCGGGGAGCCCTGATACCGTTTGGTAACTTGATCGAGGGTGATGGACATAGGGTGCGCGAGCTTACCGGCGCCCGGGTAGCAGGGTCAGTCTCGGGGAGGTGACAAAGCGGTTACAGAAATCTGTGCTTTTTGTAGGTCAGGCTTTAGCCTGACATCCGAAAAGAGGCCGGCTGTGACCGAAGGAAATCCCGCGGGAAAGCCGGCCCCACAGTAAG